>JAKBAP010000119.1 GCA_021808995.1 Planctomycetota bacterium
CCGCGCCGGCGACCAAGGACACAACGACGCCCGCGCCGGCCGCGAAGGACGCCACGCCGGCCGGTGCCGCGCCGGCGACCAAGGACACAAAGACGCCCGCGCCCACCGCGAAGGACGCCGCTCCGGCCGCGAGTGCCGCGCCGGCAACGAAGGACGCGACGACGCCCGCGCCCGCAACGAAGGACGCGACGACACCCGCGCCGGTTACAAAGGCCGCCGCGCCCGCGACGCCCAAATCCTAACTCTGGCCGGGCTCGAGCCAGGGAGCCCTGCCCGCTGGGGATTGGTCCTCGAGGAATCGCGACTTGAGCGAGCGATCCGGCGTGTGAGTTCCTCGAAAACCCCGATATCCAAGACGATCTTGTAAGGTCTCCATCACCCGATTCTGGAACGAGCGTGTCGGAAACGACCCGCGCCCCGAGGAGCAGCCGTCATGGCCAACCCGTTTGTTGACAAGATGAAGGATCTGGGGCTGAGACACGGCGAGAAGATCGGCGTGGCCGCGGCCTCCACGATATTTCTGCTGTGCGTCGCCTCGGCCGCCACGCAAAAAACGATCGACACCACCCCCGAGCAAATCAAGAAATCCGCCCAGGCTTCCGAGAGCAATCTCAGCCGCCGGGAGGAGCGAACGACGATCCTTCAGCGGCTCGAGGAAAAGGGGATCAAGGATACCGACTTCGCCAAGGTGGTCGACCAGCAGATCAAGACGGCCCTCGTGCCCGACAACTACAAGGCGGTCCGGGAGTGGGTGACCCCCGAGCCGGGCGCGGGCTTGATCCGGGACACGCCCAAGCTCATCGCCGCGACCGAGCTCTTCGCCTATCCGGGTCGAGGCGGGATCTATGTTTACGAGCTCGACGCCGACGGCAAGCGGATCCCCGACCCCGGCGACGACGGCAAGGATAAGGCCCCGCCCAAACGCCGAAAAAAGCGCCGCAAGGCGGGTGGCGGCGGGATGATGGGCGGCATGGGGGGCGGAATGATGGGCGGCATGGGGGGCGCTACCAAGAAAAAGTCGCGCAAGAGCCAGGCCGATATCGATCGTGAAACCAAGGCCGAGGAAGATCGCAAACGGCGTGAACTCGAGGGCAAACTCGCCGGCGCGAATACGACCACGCCGGACGCCACCAAGAAAGCGGAAGACGCCGACACCGAGGAGGATATCAAGGGTAAGGAAATCACCAAGGGCTATCGCTGGGTCGCCATCACCGGCATCCTGGACCACGGCCAGATGCTCGCCAACTATCGGGAAGCACTCAAGAACCCCGCCATCGCCCACCCGAATTACAAGCGGGTCGACCTTCAGCGTCAGTCGCTTGAAACCTCTGGCAACTGGAGCGACTGGATGGACGTGGACACTGAAAAGAACTGGCTTGTCCTCGACAACCTGCCCGAGCTGGACGAAGAGCTCACCCCCGAGAATGTCCGCCCCACCGGGCTCAACGACCCGCTCCCCTTGCTCAAGGCCGGCCTGTGGGAAAAGGTGCACGTCGCCAGCCTGGTGCCGGCCGAGAAAAAGGAAGTCCCCAAGACCAACTCCGCCATGGGGGGCATGGCGGGAATGATGGGAATGATGGGGGGCAGCGGAATGCCAGGCATGCCCGGAGGGGGCATCGGCGGGGGCGGCATGAAGGGGGGCGGCATGAACGCCGGAATGGCCGACATGATGAAAAACATGTCCAACATGAGCTCGGGCTCCATGGGCGGGATGATGGGGGGCGGTAAGGGTGGCATGGGTGCCATGGGTGGCATGATGGGCGGGATGATGGGGGGCATGGGAGGCGGCTCGGAGACTCTGGGCGAGTTCTGGAGGTCCGAGGAGAAGCGCGTGATGATTCGTGCCCTCGATTTCACAGTCGATCCCGACACCACCTATCGCTATCGGGTGCGGATCGTCGTCTTCAACCCGAACTTTGGCCGTGAGGATGTCAGCCCTGGCGTCGATACCAAGGCCGAGGATCTGTTTGGCCCCTGGAGCGCGCACACCGACCCGGTCAACATGCCCCCCGACGTGATGCCGTACGCGATCGGGACGATCCCTGGCTCGGCCAAGAGCGACCTCAAGGCCCGGTTCCAGGTGGTTCGATTCAACCTGGCGGACGGCTTCACGGTTCCTCGGCCCTTTGAAGCCTCACCCGGCGAGGTCATCGGCGAGGTTCGCACCGCCGAGATCCCGGCCTCCGACGGGTCCGGGAAAAAGCCCAAGCCAGTCGATTTCAACACCCACCAGATCGTGCTCGACGTGAGCGGCGGTGGCTTTCAAGCCCTTCCCCCCGGCATGGTCGGACCCTCGTTCGAACGGCCCGTGCTGGCGCTCCTGTTACGGCCCGACGGTTCCGTTGTCGTCCACAACGAGGCGGACGATCTCCCCAACGAAGTCCGAAAGGACATCGAGGCCAACTACAAATACGAGCTCTCCCTCTCGGACAAGGCTCGCAAGAAAAGCTCGGGCAGCAGCATGTCGAGCATGATGCAAATGATGATGGGAGGCAGCAAGGGGGGCGGTCGCTGACAATACCGGCGGCCCTCGTGCCTCGTCCTAGAAAATCGGGCCACCTCGTTGGGATGAGACCCAAGACCCCAGGCCACCCTCTCGCTCACGAGGGGGTGGCCCTGGGGATGCCAAGCGGGCAGCCCCCTCCCCAAAACATGCATCCACGGACCCGAGAACGAGTCCAAAACCAGCCTGCCGGCTGGTTTTTTTTTTGACCCGAGCCCGATTTTGGGGTCCGATGACGCATCCCAGGCCCCGGTTCATGCCATCCCTCGATCGGGCGGCCGGCGAGAGGCGAGACGCCGACGGAATGGCCCCCGGGTCATCGGAGCCCGCATCCGCGATCGATCAAGGCGGATCGCAAAGCCCTTGATCAAAGGGTGTTAAGGACCCTAAAGGCACGGGATTCCACGCCTGGTGACGGTCATTTGGGCTGGCAACGCAATGGCGGGATGCGTGGTGGCAAAGTGGCTCCGACTTGCGCGATTTCAACGATCTGGCCGAGAAGTGGGTCTGGTTGTAAGGATTCTCCTTGAACTTGCCGAAATTAGTCGTAACGACGCGTGGGTAAAGTTTGACGGTGGTCGGGGTCGATCCGTTTGAGCGAATGATCCGGGGTGTTCCTGGAACTTGGCTTGACTGGAGAGGACCATGCGGATAGACAGCGTCATAACTTCCCCCGCGCTGGGCGGATCCTCTCGCGACGCAACTCGAAAACGCCAGTCTTTAAGTGAATTGGGTGAAGGGGCCGTTTCGCTCTCGCGGACGGCCCGTGCTACGGCGAAGGCAATTCGTCTCCCTCTCGCAAGGACAGAAAACAAAACCGTCGCCAGGGACGTCGGCGGTAGTCCAAGCGAGCGGCGAAAGGAGGTCGCGTTGGGAAGGCTTAAGTCGGTCAGTCTCATGTTGATTCTTGGCGCATTGGGAGGCGCCGCGGCACGCGCGGCCACCGATGACGCGGCGGCGGGGAGCCGGCAATCGCCTCCCGCGGCGCCGATCAAATACCTGGAAGCGGGGGCGAGGCTCTTCAATTCGGCCCGGACGAGCGATCAGCTCGCGCTGGCGTCGAAGTATCTGGAGGCCGCGAATACCTACCGCGATATGCTGCAACCCGACGAGCGAGCGACGCTCGACGCGTATTTGAAAGAGCTGGGCAAGGCCAAGGCGGTCGTGGCGACGTCGAGTCAGGCGGGGTTGGCCCAGGCCACTCCGATCCAGACGCCGAGCCCGGCGACGGCCCCGAAGCCCGCCCCGGAAAGCGTGGACTCGACGGCGGCCGCGCTCGATAAGCCCACGGCCCCGAGCCCGGTCGCCCCGGCGACGGCCAGGGGTGGAGAGGAGAGCGCCTCCAGCGGCGAATCCAAACAACGCGCCCGGTGGCTGTTACACGAAGCGCGTGAGCAAATTCACCTGGGCGATTACGACCTTGCCGAGAAAAAGGCCAAGGAGGCCGAAAGTCTCGACATCAAGTGGGGGCTGTTCGACGACACGCCCACCAAGGTGATGGACGAGATCAAGAAGGCCCGACCGAAGACCACGGCCACGGCCGCCTCGGCCGAGACCGTCGGGCAGCCGCACGATCGACGAACCGCCAAGACCAAGCTCAAGGAAGCCCGTACGCTGCTGGCCGACAAGCAGTTCGAGCAGGCCGAGGCCTTGGCCCTTGACGTCAAGAGTTGGGGGCTGGCGTATGGGCTCTTCGAGGATTCGCCCGACAAGGTCGCCGCGGCCGCCCGGGCGCTTCGTCGCCGCGACAAGATCCGAGAAACCTCGCCCAAGGATCGGGCCAGCCAGGGAGTCTACGACGTCCTGGTCCAGGAATCCCGCCACCTGGTGAAGGAAGGCAAGCTTGACGAGGCCGAGGCCAAGGCTCGGCAGGCCCAGCGAATGAACGTGGTGCCGTCGCTGACGACCGATCGGGCCGAGACGGTTCTGCATGAGATCGCGATGGCCCGGGCCGTCAAGAGCGGCCCCGTCGAGGAACCCTCCAAGACGATGGTGGCCAACAGCAAGGACGAGGCGCTCGAGCGCGAAGGGGACGTGCTGCTGGCCAAGGGTGACCAGGAAGGCGCCAAGGCCAAGTTCGTCGAGGCCGAGCGGATTCCCTCCGATCCGGCCGTGATGAAGAGCGGCGCGGGCGAGCCTGGACTGGCCCCGGAACTGGCCCCGCCGGCCGACCTCGACACGGCCGACGTCAAGCCCACGGCCGCGAAGCCCGCCTCCGCTGGCGAGCAGCTCATGGCCGAGGCGCGTGATCTTTATAAGAACGGCAACTACCCCGCCGCTCGGCAAACGGCCCAGAAGGTCAAGGCCGGCAAGTTCGGGATGGAAGCCCAGGCCGACGAGCTCTTGGCCCAGGTCGCGCTCGCCGAGCAAGGGGGGGCGTTGGCCCTCTACGAATCGGCCCTGGCCGCCCTGCGGTCGGGTGACAACGGCCGAGCCAAGGCCCTGTTGACCGAGGTTGCCGCCTCGGGCGATTCGCTCGACGATACCATGCGGGCCAAGGTCCAGGACCTGCTGCACAAGATGTCGGACGACAAGGGCAAGCCGGGCGAGGCGGCCCTGGATGGCGAGGCCCTCGCCGCCCAGCGGCTCAACGCCGAGGTCGGCACCCGGATCGCCGAGGGGCGAAGGCTCCAGGAAATCGACCCCGACAAGGCGATCTCGCTCTATGAAAAAACCACCCAGGCCGTCCATGCCTCGGGACTGCCGGCCGAAATGACCCGGCCCATGGTTCGCAGGCTGGAAGTCGCGCTCGAGCTCGCCAAAAAGGACAAGGCCGAGTTCGAGGTCAAGATGCAAGACAAGAAGCTGCGGGCCGAGATCGAGCTCAAGCGACTCCGGATCCTCGAGGCCGACAAGGCCAAGAAGGCCCGAATGAAGGAGCTCATGGACAAGGCCACGTCGGCCTACGCCGAGGGGAACTTCCTGGAGTGCGAGGCGTTCGCCAAGCGAGCCATGGAAATCGATCCCAACGAGCTGGCCGCCTCGATGCTCGTCTGGAAGGCCAAGACCGAGCGCCACTATAAGCAAGACCTCGAGAACCGGGCGAACAAGGAAGACGCCGTCGCCCAGATGTATCAGGGTGTCGACAAGGCCGCGATCGCCGACCCCGAGGTTCAGCTCCGCGATATCAAGTTCCCCAAGTCGTTCGCGGACCTGACCCGCGACCGGATCGCGATGAACGCCCGGCTCGAGCCCAAGAAGGACCCCAAGGTCCTGGCGATCGAGTCCAAGCTCAAGGACCGGGTGTCGATGAACGTGGACAAGCAGCCGCTCTCGGAGGCGATCGCGTTCCTGCAAAACTATACTGGCCTGAACATTGTTCTCGACCCCAAGGCCGTGAGCGAGGAAGGGCTGACGTCGTCGTCGCCGGTGAGCCTGGTGGTGAACCAGGTTCAGCTCAAGACCGCCCTCAAGCTGATGCTTCGCCCCCTGGGCCTCACCTATAAGGTCGAGGACGAGGTGGTGCTGATCACGAGCCCGATGGCGAGCCAGGACCAGACGTATCCCAAGACGTATTACGTCGGCGACCTGATCATGCCGCCGGACAACACGCCGACGGACCTGATGTCCAAGATGATCGCGGAGCCGGGTAAGCCGCAATCGCTCGCGACCCCTGGCATGACGCCTGGGATGATGACCCAGACCGACTCCCGGATGACCCAGACGGGCATGCCGCTCAGCGCGACCCATGAGTCGCGGCCTCATGTGGACATGATGCCGATTATTCAGCTCATCACGTCCTCGATCGCGCCAGGAACCTGGCGGGTCAATGACACCAACGGCCAGGACGTCTCGGCCAATTACGGGATGGGCGGCGGCTTCGGTGGGGCCGGCGGCGACGCTGGCGGCATCGACACCAACCGCCCGCCAGGCGCTATCACGCCGTTCATGCTCTCGATCAGCCTGATCGTCCGCCACACCTCCGAAGTCCACGAGCAAGTCGCCGACCTGCTCCGCCAGCTTCGCCGGCTCCAGGACCTCCAGGTCTCTGTCGAGGTGCGGTTCATCACGGTCAGTGATAACTTCTTCGAGCAGATCGGCGTCGACTTTGACTGGGCGATCAACTCGCGGGTCGTAGGACCAAAGAGCACGATCGCGGCACCCAACCCGTTCACGTCGCTGTTCGGAACGCCTGGCGTCACGGGCGGCCTGGTGACCGGCGGTGCCTCAAGCGGTGGTTCCTCGGGGGGTGCCTCGAGCGGCGGCTCGTCCGGCGGCGGATCTTCCGGCGGCGGCTCGTCCGGCGGCGGTTCCTCCGGCGGCGGTTCCTCCGGCGGTGCGACTACCCTCGCCCAGCCTGTCTATTATGTGAACCCCAACCGCGACTACACGACCCCGTCGTCCGGTCCCCTGATCGTGGGCACGCAAGGGGGCGGCATCGGCAACTTCACGCCGAGCCTCCAGATCCCCTTCACCAACACCACTCAGACCCTGGCCGTCCCAACCAACGCCACTCCGGGCGCTGGTGCGACCTTCGGCATCGCCTTCCTGTCGGACCTGGAAGTTTACCTCTTCCTCACGGCCGCTCAGGGCGACACCCGGTCCAACGTGCTCCAGGCCCCCAAGGTCACCACCTTCAACGGGGCACTGGCTACCATCTTCAGCAACCAGGTCCAGTTCTACGTCCAAGAACTGATGCCAATCGTGGGCGTGAGCGCGGTCGCGTTCTTCCCCGTGGTCGGCTCGATCCCGATCGGCGTGACCCTCTCGGTCACCCCCGTCGTCTCGGCCGACAGGCGGTACGTTCGAATGACCCTGAGCCCCTTCTTCAATGCCTTGAACGGGTTCACCACGATCCAGATCCCGGCGGCCGTCGGCGGCACGGGGTTCGGCGGCGGAGCGGCGGCCATCAACGGCTCCATTCAGCTTCCGAACACCACCACCAACACCGTCCGGACCACCGTCACCGTGCCCGACGGCGGTACCGTCCTCCTCGGTGGCGTCAAGACCCTGAACGAACAGCGCGTCGAATACGGCGTCCCGATCCTTTCCAAGACGCCGCTCATCGATCGTCTGTTCCGAAACATCGGCATCGGCCGGACTACCACCAGCCTGATGCTGATGGTCACGCCTCGCATCGTGATCCTTGAGGAAGAGGAAGCGAAGCTGGGCATCCCACCCTCCGTCGCGCTCTGATCCCGATCGAACGCGACCTCGCCGTAACAACGTCCCAAAACCACGAGACCGTCGGAAGGAAACTTCCGGCGGCCTCGTGCGTTTTGTCCATCATCGCCCGGCCCGCGCCCTGGCGGCGGACGCGGGCGGAGCCTAGAATGGGACTTGGTTTACAAGGTCACCCATCGCGCCCACACCAAGGCACATCCCCATGCCCACGGCTCATGAACTTTACGACGCCGCCGCCGACCGCCGCGACCATGGCGATAAGGAAGGGGCGGTCGCCATCCTCGAGGAGGCCCTCGTCCTCGATCCCAATTTCACCATTGCCCACGGCATGCTCGCCAAGCTCTGCGCCGACCTGGCCATGACCGATAAAGCCATCGAGCACGCCAAGAAAGTCGTCGAGCTCGAACCCGACGACGGCTTCAGCTACACCGCGCTCTCCGTGATTTACCAGCGCTGCGGCAAGATTCCCGAGGCCGAACACGCCAAGGCCATGGCCTGGCAAAAACAGATGGGCGTCGACTGAACACCCACCATCGAGTCTCCTCACCGTGAGCTGGAGCATCGCCCAATGACCGCCTCAAGAGCTCGATCCCTCCGCCATTCCTGGTCCCACGCCACGACGACCCTGGCGGTCCTGGCCCTGTTCCTGATCCCAGCCCAGACCGTGCGGGCACAGACCCCGACTCGCAACCCCGATCCCTGGCTGGCCGAGCACCTGGGCGAGCTCACCGATCTCTACACCCACCTGCACACCCACCCCGAGCTCTCCTTTTACGAGGTCGAAACCTCCAAGCGAATCGCCCTCGAGCTCCAGAAAGCCGGTGCCAAGACCACCTCGAACGTCGGCAAGCTCGGCGTCGTGGGGGTCCTCGAAAACGGCCCAGGCCCCGTCGTCCTGGTCCGCGCCGACATGGACGCGCTCCCTCTGGTCGAGGAAACCAAGCTCCCCTACGCGAGCAAGGTCAAGGTCCGCGACGGAGCCGGCCGAGAGGTCGGCGTCATGCACGCCTGCGGCCACGACATCCACATGACCTGCCTGATCGGGACCGCCCGCTGGCTCGCCGACCACCGAGACCGCTGGTCGGGGACCGTCCTCTTCATCGGCCAACCCGCCGAGGAAGCCATCGACGGCGCGAAGAACATGCTCGACGACGGGCTCTACACTCGGTTTCCCAAGCCCAAATACGCACTCGCCCTGCACTGTGCCTCCGACGTGCCAGTGGGATCGGTCGCCTATGTCTCGGGTCCGACCCTGGCGAGCTCGACCTCACTGTTGGTGACGATCCGAGGCAAGGGGGGCCATGGCGCGTGGCCCCATCGCACCGTCGACCCGGTGGTTCTGTCAGCGCTCCTGATTCTCGACCTGCAAACCATCGTGAGCCGGGAGGTCGAGCCGATCGAGCCGGCGGTGGTGACGGTGGGCTCGATCCACGGCGGGACCAAGCACAACATCATCCCCGACGAGGTGAAGCTTCAGCTCACGCTGCGGAGCTTTTCCGAGCCCGTCCGCCAGCTCTTGGTCGAGGCCATCAAACGCAGGGCGACCTCGCTGGCGACGGCCCACCGCGCGCCCGCCCCGAGTGTCGACGTCGAGGAAACGACCCCTCCGACGATCAATACCCCCGAGTTGGTCGATCGCGTGGTTCCCGCGTTCATCGAGACCCTGGGCGAATCCCACGTCAAGACGGCCAAGCCCGTCATGGGAGCCGAGGATTTCGGCCTCTTTGGCACGGGGGGGATTCCGATTTTCATGTTCTGGCTAGGCACCCAGAGCCCAGAGCGAATCGCCTCGGCCATGGCCAAGAACGAGCCCCTGCCCGCGCTCCACTCCGCCCATTTCGCCCCCGAGCCCGCCGGTGCCATCGACACCGGAGTCCGCGCCATGTCCGCCGCGGTCGTCAGGATGTTGCCTCCCAAACGGCCCTGACCAGACCCAGGGAAGTTCAGGCCATTGAACAGCTCGAGGCCCACTCGGCGGTGCCAGCCTGGATGCTCCGGGAATACAGGCTCGACTCCATCCATTTCACGGACGATTGAGCCGCCCAAACCCTCCCCTCTGAGCAACGCGAGAGACCACGGCGGAGTCGCGAAAGACGATCGTCGACCGGACCTTTTGGCATCCATTCCCGGCAATCACGGCCTTGAATCACGCGCGACCCCAGGCCTGGCCTCACGAAGGCCGATTCTCGAGCGTCGACAGCGGCCGGGCATGGCCGTCCTCGACCACGTCGGGGTCTAGCCAACGCTCCTTGGGCCGCACCAACGGGCGATAATTGGCCAGGCATTCCGGGCGAAACTCGCGGATCGACGCGAGCCTGGCGGCGATCAGAGGGCTCCCGGCCGCGTCGAGCTTGGCCAGGACGAGCTCGTCCTCGGTCATCAAGTCATCGCGATCAATCACCCCCAGACGAAAGCCCTCCCGAAGCGCCTGGGCGAATTCATTATAGATGAAGCCCTCGGTCGCGCTGGCCCACCAGATCCGGTTCATCGTGGCGAACCGAGCGGCGGCCTCGGTCGCGACATCCCTCCGCGTGAGCGCCATCCGGCCCTCCACCACCGTCAAGCTCGCGAGCACGTCGGCCGCGAAATCGGGGCTCACCACCCCGCACGCCATCCCGTCACGCAGGAAATAGTCGAGCCGATCCGCGCAGAGCCGCGGCAAGGGCTGCTCAAGCATCGGATAGACCGAGTCGTCGAGAAACGCGCTACTCTCAAACCCCATCCCCGCGATCGCCCGAGCCAGGTCCGGGCGCTCAAGCATGAGGGGCTTCAGGTGCTCGTGATGATCCTGCTCATCCGAGGCAAAGACAAAATCGACCGCGTGCGAAAACGCCGTGTGCGAGACGTCGTGCAAGAGCCCCGCCACCTGCTCCAGCCGCGACGCCCCCAACCGACGGAGCAACGCGTAAACACCCAGGCTATGCTCATGCCGGGTCACATCCTTGAACGGAAACGCCAGGGCCGACGGCCCAGCCTGACGTACCCCCTTGAGCCGGGCAAAGGTCGACGTCTCGATGATTTCCAGGACACCCGAATCATCAGTGCACACTTGACCATAGACGCGATCAATCCAGTCCATTCGCGATTTCTCCAGGAGGGGCCGGTCGAAGGCCAGCCCCCAATAACCCGACATTGGGATCGTCGAGAAAGAGGCTGGGAAATTCAAGCCTGACTCGATCGCGGGGCTGTTTCACGGCGGTTCGCGGTTGGTTATGATAGGTTCTCCATTCGCGAGCCGAGGCATCATCTGGGAGGAAAAGTCGTGACGATGACGAGACCGTTCGCGCGGACCATTGGCGCTTTCGCGTTCATGCTGCTGGGGTCCGGCTGCGGTGACGGCGGCGCGGGTGCCCCCGCCGCGGGCAAGACGCCGGTCGCGTCAAAGTCCACTCCTCGGCTGATGTTCATCACCAATGGGAATTCAGACTGGTGGAACGCGGTTGAGTCGGGAATGAACGCGGGGGCGAAGGAATTTGGGGCGTCCGTGGAGATGAGGCGGGTCGAGGGAGAGCCTTCACAGCAGATCATGCGGATCGAGGACGTGCTGGGACTTTCGGACGTCGATGGAGTGGCGATCTCGGTGCTCGAGGCGGAATCGCCCGGCATCGCGGACAAGATGCGCGACCTGCGAAAAGCCGGCAAGATGGTGATCACGATTGACTCGGACGGTCAAAAGGACGCGCGTCGTGCCTATATCGGCACGATCAATCGCAAGGCCGGCGAGCGGGCGGGGCAAGTAGCCCGGGCTCTGCGCCCCCAAGGGGGCAAGACGGTGGCCTTCGTGGGGACCGCCTCGGCCGCCAACGCGATCGAGCGGCGAGAAGGCTTTTTCGCGGGGGCCGGCCCCGCGTTCACCCAGGCCGAGGTACTCGAGGACGGCACCGACAAGAGCAAGGCCCAGATCAACGTCCAGACCGCGATCAGTAAGTACCCGGACGCCGGGTTATTCCTGGGCCTGTGGTCGTATAACGCGCACTTCATCGCGGAGGAGGTCGCCAAGTTCCCCGACCGTCGCGCCAAGACGACGGTCGTCACGTTCGACATGGACGAGCTCGCCGTCGCCGACCTGGCGAAGGGGACGATCGACGCCACGGTTTGTCAAAACCCCTATGAAATCGGGTTCCTGGCCGTCAAACTGCTCAAGGCCCTGATCGGACAAGACCAGGCAACCATCGACGCCATGCTCCCCGGGGGGGTGGATTCGATCGACACCGGCGTCCGCGTGATCGTCCCCTCGAAGATAGATGGAAAGATCGTCGGCGACGACGTCCTGGACGTGAACGAAATGAAGGCATGGCTGGCCGGCAAGGGACTCAAGTCGTCATGATCCCCGGAAGGTCCCGCGCGACAAGGAGGAACACGTGGACTTCGACCTTTCCGAAACTCAGCGAAAATGGCATCGGGAGGCGCTCGAATTCGCGCGGACCGAGCTCGTCGACCCCACCCTGCCCGATCGGGATCATCAGTCCCGCTTCTGGCGGGAAGGCTTCGAGCGCTGTGGGAGGTTTGGATTCCAGGGGCTTCCGATCCCCAAGGACCATGGCGGCCAGGGAGAGGACCTCGCGACCACCGTCGCGGCCATGGAGGGGCTCGGCGAGGGATGCCTCGACCACGGGCTGATCTTCGCCCTGAACGCGGCCCTCTGGACCGTCAGCATGCCGATCGCGGCGTTCGGGTCGGAACTCCAAAAACAGCGATACCTGCCCGGCCTCTGCTCGGGCCGCCTGATCGGAGCCAACGGCGCCAGCGAGCCCGAGGCGGGATCCGATATCTTCAGCATGCGAACGACCGCCATCCCCGACGACCACCGCTGGATCCTCAACGGGCGGAAAACCTGGATCACCGCCGGGCCGATCGCGGATCTGTTCCTGCTCTTCGCAAGCACCAACCCCACCCTGGGCGTCATGGGGGTGTCGGCGTTTCTGGTCGAGCGCGAAACACCCGGCCTC
>JAKBAP010000120.1 GCA_021808995.1 Planctomycetota bacterium
GTTTCCCCTGGACTCGTCATCTTGGCCGTCGCGGCCTCGGGGTGTTCGGAGGGAGGGGGCATGGTCGCCAGCACGCCCAAGAGCGGGCCGGAGATCGTCGAGGTGGCTCCGAGCAAGAAAGGCCCTGTCCCACACGTCCCGCGCGGGCCTGGCCAGGCGAAGGTCTTGCGGGACGCCGCGAAAAAATAGGGGCCGTCGTCCACGAACACGCACGCGCCTAGCATCGGTGAATCTCTCTCTCATTCTCAAATCCGTGCCTTTCACCCCCGTTCCGCGCGCCACTCCTTGAGGAATCGATCTCATGAGCACCTTGCCAATCCCACGCCGTTCCCGCCATGGCTTCACGCTCATTGAACTCCTGGTCGTGATCGCGATCATCGCGGTCTTGATCGCGCTTTTATTGCCCGCGGTGCAATCCGCTCGCGAGGCCGCCCGTCGTGCCCAGTGCGTCAATAACCTCAAGCAGCTCGCCCTCGCCGCCGCCAATTATGAAAGCACCAACCAGTGCTTTCCCCAGGGATCGAAGTTCCAAAACTACATCGGCGGCTTCTCCTGGGTCGATGCCAGCATTTTCGTGCAGATGAGCCAGTATATTGAACAGGGGAACGCCTACAACTGCTGGAATCAAAGCCTGGGAACATACCAAGGCGTGAACCTGACGATGGACGCCATCGGGATTTCCTCCCTCTGGTGTCCCAGCGATGGGACCACCGGAACCAAGACCAACCTGGGCTCATCATACTTTGACGGCCCAATGCCGCAGATTAACGGATTCAACGTCTTTTACACCAACTACGCCGCCATGGCCGGCTTCTGGAATAGCTGGCCGACGAATGGGCTCTCCTCGATTCAGCAGATGATCCCGTTCTCGAAAGGGATCTTCTACACGGGCAGCGCGACCCCGATCGCGGCGATCACCGACGGCACCAGCAACACGTTCCTGATCGCGGAGACAGCCCACGGGATGATCGCGCCCGCCGATCGGCTCTGGTGGCACCACTGGTTCGCCGGCGACCACGGCGATACGGAAATCGACACCATGTACCCGCCGAATGCTCAGAAGAAATTCCAGGAGCCGTACTCGGGTCTCTATTATTCGTGCACTGGCGGCGTCGGCATCTTCTTTGGATCAGCGACGAGCTTCCATCCCGGCGGCGTGAACATTTCCTTCGCGGACGGATCGGTCCGGTTCATCAAGGATTCGATCCAGTCCTGGCAAATCGTGCCGGGCACCTGGGTGCCCGCCGGGGTCACGGCGCCGCAAGCGGCCGACGGCACCTGCATCTGGCAAATGGCTCCCGGCACGCAGCTCGGCGTGTATCAGGCCCTTTCCACCCGAGCCGGGGGAGAGGTCCTGAGCTCGGACCAGTATTAAGAGCGTGCCCTGGAATGGAGGGCCGCGAACCGTACCGAGACCCCCGGTAGCGACTCCACCACGAGGGCTGGCTCTTCCGGAGGTTCAGCGCCCTGTCGTTGACGACACGGCCCAGGGCGTGGGCGAATCAGCCGGGGTCACTCCTCCGCCCGATTCGCCAGGCGGTCGGCGAGCAGGTCAAAGGTCGATTGCGTGTCGCGATCGAAAACGAGCCTGGGCGTCACGCCGACCAAGCGGCTGGCGCCCAGCGAGATCAACGACCGGCGGCATCCCACGAGCGCCTGCGCGCCCAAAAGGGCGGTGATTCGCCAGCCGGGCCGCCCCTGGTCCAGGATGATCGAGCCCCGGGCGATCTGTCGGCCGCCGTTTTCCTGGATCAGGCGCGCGACCTGCTCGGCGGGGTCCGCGTCGTGGGTCGCGCTTTGTCCGACGATCTCGACGTGCAGGCTTTGATCGACGCCGCGAACGCCGTCGAGCGCGTCGAGAAATCGGGCGAGTGGACCGGTTCCCCCCTCGTCGATTAGGCGTTTGAGCGAGGGGGAGTGGCCGACCAGGCAAGCGGCCGATTCCAGGACGGTCCCCTCCTCGATCTCGCGCAGTCGGTTGTCCTTGAGGGTGGTGCCCGAGCTGGTCAGGTCGACGATGATGTCGGCGATCCCCAGGCTCGGGTGTAGCTCGAGTGCTCCCTCGGAGTGAATGAGCTGATAGTGGAAAATGCCGTTCTTGCGAAAGAACCGCCTGGTCAGGGCGGGATACTTGGTCGAGACGCGAAAACCGCGGCCGGCCGATTTGAATTCGGTGGTGAGGTCGACGAGGTCCATGACGTGGCTCACGTCGATCCAGCTTTCGGGGACGGCGATGGCGAGCCGGCAGCCGCCGTAGCCCAGGTCGGGGACGACCACCACGGCCGTGAGTGATTCGACGGTCTGCTCGGCGAAGACGTCTCGTCCGGTCACGCCCAGGTGACAGCGCCCTTCCTGAGCCTGGATCGCGATGTCGGTTGGGCGCATGAAGACGACGTGGAATCGCGGCTGACCGACGATGGCGGCCTCGTATTGGCGATCGCTCATCCTGCGGACCTTGTACCCGGCGGTCTTGAGCAGATCCATGGCGCCGTCGTGGAGCTGGCCCTTCGAGGGGAGCGCGAGCCGGATCGGGTCGATGAGTGGTTCGGTCATTGGCCGGGGCTCGCGTAAGGACCCTGGTTTCGGGTTCGGATCATCGCGTGACTCCAGCGGCGAGACAGGCTTCATGGACGCGTTCGAGCCCCAGCGCGAAGCCCACGCCGTGGCTGTCGCGGTCGCTCCCGAGCGAGCCGGCGAGCCCGTCGTATCGGCCGCCGCCGCAGACTTCGATCGGGCCGGCTGGGGTCTGGGCGGTGATCTCGAAGATCGTCTGGGTATAGAATCCGATCCCGCGGCCGAATCCCAGGTCGAGCTCGACGCGATCAGGGTCGAGCCCGCGCCTGGCCAGCTCCTTGATCAGGGAGTGAAGGCTGGCGAGGGCATCGGGGGCGAGCGAGGCCGACTCGCCCTCGAGCCGCGTCAGGACCCGCCTGGCGGGCCCGCGCAACGAGGCGACCAATCCGAGCGAGTCGCGCACTTGCAGAAGGACCTGGGACAACGAGCGGTCGAGCCGCCATTTCTCGCGGAGCCGGTGGATGATCTCAGGCCCCGATCTGCGCCCGACGACCCGGGGTACGAGCTGGCGGAACAGGCGATCGACCCCCTGGTCATCGGCCTGGGCGACGGCCGGCACGATCTCCTCGGCCGCCAGCCCAGCCTTGAGCCAGTTCGCCAGTGCCAAAAGGGCGGAATCGAGGGCCTGGATCCCCTTGCCATCGGCGGCGGCGGCGCTGAGCATCTCGACCAGAGCCGTCGCGGCCGCCCCTGGCAGACCCGCCCGGCTCAGAATCTCGAGGATCAGCCCCACGTGACCGATCCGGGGGGTGATCGCGACCAGTCCCAGTCGTTCAAGACCATGACAGGCCAGCGCGATCATCTCGGCATCGGCCGCGGGACCGGCCGCGCCCAGGAGCTCGACCCCCGTCTGGGTGAACTCTCGGAGCCGTGAGCCGGCGGGATCGGGCTCGTAGCGAAAGACGGGCCCCGATGCGCACACGCGCCACGGCAAGGGGGGTGGCTGGGGCGCTTCCACATAGGCTCTTACAATGCCGGCCGTCAGCTCGGGACGCAGGCAAAGCGGCGAGGAACCCAGGTCGGAAACCTCGAACAAACGCGACACCACGCCAGCGCCGCTCTTGCGGGCGTGGAGCTCGGTGAGCTCCAAAATCGGGGTGCGCAGGGGCTGATAGCCGGCCCCGATGAACCCGTCCATCAGCGAGCGCTCAATGGCCAGGAGCCCCTGAAAATCACCAGGGGGCCATGCGCGCGTCCCCCGCGCGGGTCCGACCGGCCGGTCGCGAAGCGGACCAGGGCGATCCTTCATGGCGTTCAAAAGATCGGTCACGCGCCGGCCCCTCCCAGTCGAATCACCTCGAGAGCGCTGGCGACCGAATCCTCGAGCACCGACCAGGCCAGCCCCCGGTCCTCGCGCCTCGAGACCAGATCCCGAAGGTTAAAGGTTTTCTGGGCTTCCTCGTCGGGTCCGACGATCACCCCCAGCAACCGCCCACGGCTTGATCCATGGGCCAACTGGCGGCCGATGGAGATTGGCTCGGGATAGACCTCGGTCCCGATTCCAGCCGCTCGCAGCCGTGCCGCCAGGTGAAACGGCGTGGTCGGCTGGGTTCCCGGAAAGTAGCCGACGAGCACCGGGGTCTCGACCTGGCCGGCGATCAACCGGCCGGCCTCCTCGAGCAAGGCCAGCAAGCGGTCGAGCCCGATCGAGGCCCCCACCCCCGGCAACCGCCGGGTCGTGAACAGGCTCGCGAGATTGTCGTACCGCCCGCCCGAGGCCACGCTGCCATACCGCTCCCACCCCTTGATGGTCGTCTCGAAGACGATCCCCGTATAATAGTCGAGCCCCCGCGCGAGGCCCAGATCGATGGACATCCGCCCAGACGGAACCCCCGCGGACGCGATCAGATCAAGGATGGCCCGCAGGTTCTCGAGGCCCGCGCGGGCTTGTGGGCTGGAACCCAGCGTTTGAGCGGCGCGATCGAGCACCTCCGGCCCGCCGCGGCCTTGCTCGGCGAAGTCGAGCACCCGAGCGGCCTGCTCGGTTGAGAGGTCGGCGCCCCCTTGCCCGGGATCCTTGACGAGCTCGGCCGCGACGGCCTCGCGCCCGACCTTGGCCAGGCGATCGAGCGCGCGAAGGACCGCTCCGCCCCCCCCCGCGAGCCCCAACGATTCCAGGAGGCCGTCGAGGATCCCCCGATGATTCATCGCGATCGTGAAATCCGGCACGCCGGCGGACTCCAGGGCCTTGTGAATCACAAGCGCGATCTCGGCGTCGGCCAGCGCGCTTTCGCTGCCGATTGTGTCGAAATCACACTGGGTGAATTCGCGAAATCGTCCCTTGGCCGGCCGCTCGCCGCGAAACACCGAGCCGATCGCGTATCGCTTGAAGGGAAATCCCAGCTCGTTTTCGTGTCTGGCGACAAATCGCGCCAGCGGGACCGTCAGGTCAAACCGCAGCGCGAGCTCGCCGGGTGTTCCGCCCTTGTTGGTGACCTCGAAAATCTGCCGTAACACTTCGTCGGAGCCCGCTCCCTTGCCGGTGAGGACGTCCATTCGCTCGATGTGTGGGGTCTCGATCGGCGCGAAGCCAAAGCTCGAGAAGACGCCACGAAACCGCGAGAGCATTCGCTCGCGGGGGATCGCGGACGCGGGGGTCAGGTCGCGCAGGCCACTGGCGACACGGGGATCAATCATGGTTACGCCTTCTCGAATCGTGTCGACCGCGCCCAATGGTCCACCTCGCGGACAGGCGCGGTCCGCCCAGCCCCACTCTGGGGCGGATGGGCGTCGTGATCGAGAGGAATTGTACCATCCGCGGCCCCCGAGGTTCACTCGTGCTCCGCCATCGACCTGGCCGGGAGCCTCGTCCGCGTCGTCGGGAGCCCTGGGATGCTCACGGGCGCTCAGCCGACCAACCCCCACGCGACGCGTAATTCCCACCACTCTCGGCGGCGATCCGCTTGAGCTGATCCCCCCCTCGACCACCGGCCAGATCGACGCAGTGGATCGGGATCTTGTTGGGGTTAAACCGCGCCACGTCCTTGACCGACCCCTGGGGAAGCACCCCGTCGGAAAGAAAAAACACCGCGTCGGGCTTGAGCGAGAGTGCCTGCTTGAGCGCGAGCCGAGGATCGGTGCCACCGTCGGGATCCATCAGACGAAGCCAGGCGCGAAGCTGATTCTTGGAATCAAGATCCGCCGAGCGCGGGATCGGCCCCCCCGGCATGGGGATCGATTCCTCGTTGAAAAAGATCACCTCGAATCGCTGCGGAGGGCGCAGACCGTTCACGCTCCGCCGGAGTTCGATGGTCGCCCGGGGGAATCGGTCATCGTCGATCATGCTTCCCGATCCGTCGATCACGTAGATGAAAAAGAGCCCCTTGGCCCGGAGCCCGAAAAACGAGGTTTGCTTCCAGGGAGGGATTTCGTTCCAGTCCAGGGTTTGACCATATCGGTCGGTCGCCTGGCCGCCGGGAGGCATCAGGAACGAGCTTCGCGGTCGGTCCATTTCGGCCTTGGTGCGCACCCGGACCTCCGCTGGCGGGGCGGGGGGAGTGGGCTTGGCGGTCTTCTTGGTCGGGTCCGCCTTCCCTGGTGGCTTTTCCTTTTGCTGGGGTGGGGTCGCCTTGGCCCTCCTGGCGGGCGGAGCCGGCGCGGGGGGCGGGGGTGCCGTCGTCTGCGCGGTCATCGCGGTCGCCAGCATCAATGCCGTCGTCCAGATCACGATCGAGCGCCTCCGATTGGACCCTCTGCCTTCCGTCGAAAACCACCCTGGCCGCCGCCACCTGGAGCCGGATCGTAAGAACCTTTTCCGCGCCCTCTAGGATCGCGCGGCCGTCCCCTATAAACTAGGATCTTCACGAGTCGGAGTCGAGCCGGTGTCGAATGACGACGCCGGTCGATGCTCGTTTCACGTTCTTGCTTTCCAGATCGCGCGGCGGCATGTTAACCAAACGCATTATACCTTGCCTGGACGTGGACCGAGGCCGAGTGGTCAAGGGGACCCGGTTCGTGAATTTGAACGACGCCGGCGATCCCGTGGAAGTCGCCGCCCGCTATGATGTCGAGGGGGCCGATGAGCTCGTGTTCCTGGACATCACCGCCAGCCACGAAAACCGGGCGATCCTGCTCGACGTGGTCGAGCGGACGGCGGAGGTTTGCTTCATGCCCCTGACGGTCGGCGGCGGGGTACGGCGGCTCGAGGATGTGAAGGCGCTCTTGCGGGCCGGCGCGGACAAGGTCTCGATCAATTCCTCCGCCGTGCGTGACCCGGAGCTCGTGCGGCGGGCCGCCCGGCGGTTTGGCAGCCAGTGCATCGTGGTGAATATCGACCCCAAGCGCGTCAAACGCGATGGCGAGGTCGCCTGGGAGGTCCATGTGAATGGCGGGCGGACCCCCACCGGGCTCGACGCCGTCGAATGGGCTCGCGAGGTCGAACGCCTGGGGGCGGGCGAAATTGTGCTCACCTGCATGGATTCGGACGGCACCCGAAATGGTTATGATCTTGAGATGACCCGCGCGGTCGCGGACGCCGTCTCGATCCCGGTCGTCGCCTCCGGGGGGGCCGGTCGTCCCGAACACCTCCGCGCCGCCCTCGACGAAGGGGGCGCGAGCGCGGCCCTGGCGGCGAGTATCTTTCATTATCGCGAATATTCGATCAGCGAGACCAAGCATTACCTGGCGCGGCATGGCGTACCCGTTCGAATCGTCGCGACCGTCCCGGAACCACCCCGTACCCGACCCGATCCGCCCATGAATTCCCAATGAGGAGCCCAAGCCCATGGCGACCGCCATCGATGCCCCGGTCGAGTCTCTTCCCAACGAGCCCGAGGCCAACAAGCTGTTCCGGATGGTCATGCAATGCAAGGGATCCGACCTCCACATGAAGGTCGGCATGCCCCCGGCCGTCCGGCTGGCGGGCGTCCTGCGCTATATGCAGCTCCCCGTGCTCTCCGCGGCCGACATGGAGCGGCTAATGTACCCTCTGTTGTCGGCCCGACAGCGGGGAATTCTCGAGGAGACCGGCGGCATCGACTACGCCCATATCGTCTACGACGGCGACAACGAAACCCGCTTTCGCGTCAACCTCTTCAAGCAACGCAGCCGCCTCAGCCTGGTCGCCCGGCGGGTCAATAACTCGATCCCCAATTTCGAGGGGCTCGGGCTCCCCGAGGTGCTGGGCGAAATCGCCGGCTACGACCAGGGAATCGTGATCCTGGCGGGTGTTACCGGCAGTGGCAAGTCGACCACGATCGCCTCGATGCTCCAGTATGTCAACGAGCGCGAGCGCTACCACATCGTGACGATCGAGGACCCGATCGAATACACGTTCAAGGACGCGAAGTCGATCATCAATCAACGCGAAGTCGGCATCGACGTCTGCGACTGGGACACCGCGCTCAAGCACGCCGTCCGCCAGGACCCCGACATCATCCTGGTTGGTGAAATGCGTGACCGCGACACGTTCAGCGCGGCCTTGCACGCCGCGGAGACGGGGCACCTCGTGTTTGGTACGATTCACGCCTCGAGCGCTCCGTCGACGATCAGCCGAATTCTCGACCTGTTCCCTCGCGACATGCACTCGGCGATGCGGCAAAATCTGGCGTTCAATCTCAAGGCGATCGTCGCCCAGAAACTGCTTCCGACCACCAAGGAACGAGCCGCCAAGGGACAGACGCGGGTGCCAACCTGCGAGATCATGCGCATGAATCCGACCGTTCGTAAGCTGATCCTGAATGAGGAAGACACCAAGCTCGCCGACGCGATCCGGATCGGCAAGGACGAGGGAATGATGGATTTTACCGAGAGCCTTCGCAGGCTGGTCGTTGGCGAGTTCATCGAGCGCCAGACCGCGTTCGAGGTCGCCCCGAGCGCCGAGGCTTTGAAAATGTCGTTGAAAGGCATTACCATCAACCAGCCTGGAATTTTGTGAGAAGCCTCTCGCGCGGCCCCGGGGCGATGTGTCATGCTCCATGGGGCCGCGTTCGGTTGATCTCGATTCGATGGGACGACTCCGGTCGTGCAGTCCCGTTCCCGACAGACCGCGCTGCCGCCTGATGGCCGCGAGCGGATGATTTCGACGCCCCGCACCCAAGAAAGGTCAAGAATGACTCGTCCGCTCGTGGCGCTTGCGACCTTCCTTTCGATCCTTCTCGTCGCCGCCGATCTCCACGCCGTCGAGATCCAAGGACTCTTCCTCGCCCAAGCGCCCAACATGCAGCGCGGGACGGGGTTTTACCTCAATCTCTATAAGTTCATACCCGTCCTGCTCATTTACCTGATGTGGGCCTGGAGCACCCACTGGGTCGAGCAAGACACCAAGGAGCTCAATAATCTCAAGTTCGGCATCTGGAACTCCGTCGTCTTCGCCGCCGGAGCGCTCGGGCTGGTCCTGGTCTTCGCCATCCCGATTTACGCCATTGGAATCGTACTCCTGGTGTTGCTCTACTTCGTCCCGATCCTGGTCTATGTCTACGCCCGCAACCAGACCGTCCCCGACGACCAGAAGGTCCTGACTCTCTATCATTTCGGCGAGCTCGCCAACGACCTCTTGTTTCGCCTGGGAATGAAGCCGATCTTCAACCACAACGTCGGGACCGCCGACCGCGAGGGCCCACCGATCACCTTCATCGCCAAGACCCAGGGCTCGACCAAGGCCGATCCCTCCCGCGTGAGCCAGGCCGAGGAATCGCGCTCATTCATGGCGGCCAAGGAACTGGTGTACGACGCCGTCCTGCGCAGGGCGACCGACATTCACCTTGAACCCACGACCGAGCAGCTCTCGGTGCGGTATCGGATCGACGGCATCCTGCACGCGGCCGAGCCTTTTGATCGGCCCACGGGCGATGCCGTCGTGAATGTGTTCAAGGTCCTCTCGGCCATGGACATCTCCGAAAAGCGCAAGCCGCAGGACGGCTCGTTCGGAGCCAAGCTCCAGGCCCGCGACCTCGATTTCCGCGTCGCGACCTCCGGCTCGAAGGCCGGCGAGAAGCTGGTCATGCGAATCCTCGATAACAGCACGGCCGTGACCAAGCTCGAGGATCTCGGCATGCGGACCAAGCTCGTCGAGTCGGTTCGCGGCGTCGTCACCCAGCCGCACGGCATGTTTCTTTGCTGCGGTCCGACAGGCGCTGGTAAATCGACGACCCTCTACGCCGCGCTTCGCGAGATCGACCGCTATCAAAAGAACATCATCACGGTCGAGGACCCGATCGAGTATCAGCTCGATAACATCACCCAGATGGAGATCAACACCAAGGCCGGCCAGACCTTCGCCACCAGCCTACGGTCGATCCTTCGTCAAGACCCCGACGTGATCATGATCGGCGAAATTCGCGATCAGGAGACCGCGTCGATCGCCTGCCAGTCGGCCAATACGGGGCACATGGTCTTCTCGACGGTCCACTCCAACGACGCGGTGACCGCCCTCTTTCGCTTGATCGACCTGGGGGTCGAGCCGTTCATGTTGGCCTCGGCCCTCTCGGCCGTACTGGGACAGCGGCTCGTGCGGCTGCTCTGCGAGGCCTGCAAGGAACCGTACAAGCCCAAGCCGGAATTCCTCAAGAAGGCCAACCTCCCGGTTGAAAAGGTCGACGTGTTCTATCGCCGCCCCGAAAATCCGGAACAGGTCTGCCCCCAGTGCGGCGGAACCGGCTATTTCGGACGCACCGGCATCTATGAGCTCATGGTCGTCACCGAGCCAATGCGCGAAATGATCCGTGAGAATCCGTCGCAAAACAAGATCAAGGCCGAGGCCCGCAAGGGCGGAATGATCCTGCTCCAGGAAGACGGCCTCAGGCAGGTCATTCAAGGGCGAACGTCGATCGAGGAACTGATGCGCGTCGTCAAGTAACACCACCCGACCCCAGCAAGCGCCACCGAGACACCCGCGGCGAAGACCCCGATCATACCCGTCGAGGAAGCAGGCCAAGAGCAATGGAATTTGGAATCAATTTTCTCGTTCTCGCCCTCACCCTGGGCCTCGCCTACGCCCTGACCAGCGAGGGGCTCTGGGGCGCGGCCCTGATGTTTTTCAACGTCGTCTTCGGCGGCCTGGTCGCGTTTAACTTTTACGAGCCCCTGGCCGCCCTGATCGATAAGACAGGCATCGGCTGGGGCTTTTCCGACACCCTGAGCATGCTCGGGATCTTTTGCGCGGCCACGGGCATCCTGCGGATGACCACCGAAACCATCGCGCCGTCGATGGTTCGCTTTCCTCCAGCGGTCTACCACGCGGGGCGGTTAATCTTTGGCCTCGCCGGCGCTGCCGTGACCATGGCGATCGTGCTCCTGGCGTTCCACGCCGCCCCGGTGCATAAGAAGATCCTGAACGTCATTCGCTACGACACCAAGCCTCCCTTTGGCATGGGCTTTGACCACCAGTGGCTGGGCTTTTTCCAGCACAGCACCGGGGCGATCTTCGCCCAGTACGGGCAAGGTCAGCGCGATCCGTTCATGGAATACGGCCATGGTGCCGGCGGCCAGCGCTACGCGGTCAAGGTGTTCGACCCCCGCGCTGAGTGGCTGATTATCCATGAGGAGGCTCGTCCCTACGGCACCGGCTCGATCCTGGGCGACGAAGCGGCCGGTGGCGACGCCACCACGGCAGCGCCCGCGCAGGGTGCTGGCGCTGGGGCAGCGCCCGCGGGCGGATCGCCCGCTCCCGGTGGGCCTGGCGGTCCTGGCGGTGGCCGGCGCGGCCGCGGTGGACCTGGCGGACCCGGGGCCGCCCCCAATTAATCGCCCGATCACTTTGACAGGGGGGTCGGCACGGTTCCCTTGGCAAACGACGTCAACTGCACGAGCTCGAATTTCGGACGCGACGACATCCCTCCAATCGTGGAGAGCTGTGTCGTCGCGCCGAGTCGATAAACCGCGAGTTGGCTGGTCGTGGTCTCGAACACATACAGGGGAGAGATCCCGCCGGTGTGTGGGCCCAGTCCGCCGGTGGTCATCAGGAACCGCGGACGCGGACCCGCGTCGATATCGAGCTTGAAATCGGCCACCAGGTCCCGTTCCTCGAACCCATCGATCATCTGGGACATGGTCCCTGTCTGCCTCGGGATGGGAATCGACGCGATCAGGCGTCCTCCCTTGTAATCAAGGTAATAGACGGCCTCGAGCTCCATCGTGGAGCGGGTTGACTCATCGAAACCGGCCAGGACCGTCCCGGTGGTGACGATCGACTCGCCCGCGCGATCCCCACCGGACGCCAGGGCCGATCGCCCCCCCGAGCCCGCCAGCAACCATCCCAACCCCACCCCGCAAGCCAGGGCCGCGCCTACCACTAATTTCGTAGGGAACGTCATGACGCCTCGACTCCTTTCGCGACCACGCGAGTGTTGATCCGGCTCCATCCACCTGAGCGTCGGGATTGTGCTCGATCCCCGCCGAACCGTCCAGAGCAAGCCTGGCGAGCTCCAGGAGAGTTCGGTCCCACGCGCGGTTGATCAGCCGTCAGGCGTGTCGAGCAGGGATTGCAATCGGGCCGCCAATTCGTGGGGCGGTTTCCGGGGCCAGGAATCATCGATGAGTCCGACGCCGATCAAATCCCGGAGATGGGTGCGGTCCTTGTCGCGGAACGAGGTGAGTTTCATGCTCACGAGCGCGTCCAGGCGTATCACGCGGAACGTTTCGGTAGGTTCCGACTCAGTCACGCCGGGCGCGGGCAGGGTGTAATCTGGGCGCGCTCGCTCTCCGGCGAAGATGATCTGGACCGCGTCCCTGGCTTTCGCGTCGGAACCGTCGAGGAATAGCTCAACGCCGGCGACCCGCCGATAAGTATAGCCCTTGGTTTCGAGAGCCGCCTTGGTCGCGTCCAGATCGGAGCGCTGAATGAGCAGATCGACGTCTTGAGTGAATCGGACGGCCGACTGATCGACCCGCCCGACCCAGGCGGCGACGGCGTTGCCTCCGACGACAGCGTAGGCGATTCCGGCGTTTTCCAGGGCCGCCGTCGCGCGCGACAAACAGTCCCTGACGAGTTCCACGGCCCGCGTCGTCCGCTCCCAGGAGCGCAAACCGAGCGGCAAGGGTGTCACGAATTTCATCCTA
>JAKBAP010000586.1 GCA_021808995.1 Planctomycetota bacterium
CCGATCCTGCGGCCGCCGCGGGCCGGCCAGGCTGGGCTCGACGGTCCCCAGGTCGAGCTCCAGTCGATCGCTGTAAACCGCCTCGGGCGTGCCCGGGGCGTGAAACATCCCCTGGGCCTTCGCGTAGGCCTCGACCAGCTTGATCATCGCCGCCGGGCGGCCTGTCAGCTCCATGTAACGCAGCGTCTCGGCGTCGATCGGAAACAGCCCACAGGTCGCGCCATATTCCGGCGCCATGTTCGCCAGCGTCGCGCGGTCGGCAAGGCTGAGCGCGGCCATCCCCTCGCCATGGTATTCGACAAACTTGCCCACGACCCCCTTTTTCCGCAGCATCTGGGTCGCCGTGAGGACCAGGTCGGTCGCCGTCGCCCCTTCCGGCAAGCGCCCGGTGAGCTTGAACCCCACCACGCGCGGAATCAACATCGAGACCGGCTGGCCCAGCATCGCGGCTTCAGCCTCGATCCCACCGACGCCCCAGCCGAGGACCCCCAGGCCGTTGATCATCGTGGTGTGCGAATCGGTCCCCACCACCGTGTCGGGATAGGCCATCGGAGGGCCCCCAGCCGCGTCGGCCGTGAACACCACCCGCGCCAGGTATTCGAGATTAACCTGGTGCACGATCCCCGTGTCGGGGGGGACGACCCGGAAATTCTGAAATGCCTGTTGACCCCATTTCAGAAAGGCGTATCGCTCGCGATTGCGCTCGAATTCGAGCTTGGCGTTAAAGTCAAACGCCCCGGCCGAGCCCGCCTGGTCGACCTGAACCGAGTGGTCGATCACCAGCTCGACGGGCTGGAGCGGGTTGATTTTCCGGGGGTCGCCACCGAGCCGTTTCATCGCGTCGCGCATGGCCGCCAGGTCGACGATCGCGGGGACACCGGTGAAGTCCTGGAGCAGCACCCGGCTCGGCCGGAACGCGATCTCGCGATCGACGGCGCTCCGGGGGTCGTGCTTGGCCAGGAACAGGACATCATCAGCCGTGACGGTGACGCCGTCCTCGTGCCGGAGCAGGTTTTCCAGCAGGATTTTCAGGGAAAACGGCAGTCGGGCGAGGTCGATCCCGGGTCCCGAGAGGGCTTCGAGTCGAAAATAGCGATAGGTCGAATCGCCGACCTTGAGCTCGGCAACGGCGTCGCAAGAGCGTGTCATGGGAGTCCTCGAATGGCTTCGGTCGCGTTCATCCGACAAATTGTACTGAAACGGGGGCCGGGACTAAACCCGCTTCCCAGGCCCGTTCCAACAAAAGCCGGACAGCCTCGCGACCGCGGGGGCCGTAATCGACGGTCCATTCATTGACATACATCCCGACGAACCGGTCGGCCAGCGCCGGGTCGAGGTCGCGAGCGTATCGCAGGGCGTATTCGAGAGCCTCCTCCCGATGGTCGAGGGCGTACTGAATGCTCCCCTTGATCAATTTCGCCACCCGCTCGACTAGCGGGCCGCCCAGATCCTTGCGCACCACGTTACCCCCGAGTGGCAACGGGAGACCCGTTTGCTCAAACCACCAGACACCCAGGTCGACGACCTGATGCAGGCCGCGATCCTGATAATAAAGCTGCCCCTCGTGAATCAGCAGCCCGGCGTCGACCTCGCCGGCGACCACGGCGGGGAGGATCTGGTCAAACGGCATGACGACGACGGGGACGTCCTTGCCCAGGCAGAGCTGAAGGGTCAGATAGGCCGTCGTGAGCTTACCGGGGACGGCGATCGTCCGCCCCTTGAGATCCGCGAGCGAAAGCGCCTCGCGCGTGACCACGGTTGGGCCGTATTTGTCGCCCATGCTCGAGCCCGAGGCCAGCAGGGCGTAGCGATCGCTCAAATGGGCAAAGGCATGGATGCTCACCGCCGAGACCTCGAGCTCCCCCTGAAGCGCCCGGCGATTCAGGGTCTCGATGTCCTGGAGCTCGTGGGTGATCGTTAGCCCCTGGCAATCGAGCTTGCCCTGGGTGAGCGCGTAAAACATGAAGGCGTCGTCGGAATCGGGGCTGTGCCCGATACGAATCATGGTGGTCGACGTGGGGGACTCGGTCATCGGTTCAGGGTTCCTCATTCCATCGGTCGGTTGGAGTCGGCTCCAAGCCATCATGTTTTACACAACGCCCGAGGGAAAGCCAGTCTCGGCCGCCGCGTCCTTGACGAGGAGCGTGCTCCAGTATCATCACCCGCGGCGACGGCCGGCGTCGAGGCGGGTTTTTCGCCGGCGCGCGTCGACTCCGTCCGCGAGGCCGCTTGGGCCCTGGCGCTTCGGCCGGGGACGAATCCACGGGCGAACACCCCCTCTCGAGGTGGGTCTCGCCGGGAGGGCTCGTTGTCCGGCTGCTTTCGTGGCCGCTTCAGCCGACGGAGGCCGTGTAGAGTGGAGAAATCTCCTCGCCCACGCTCAGCCGGATCGGGCGATTCAGCCGGTCACGCAGCTCGACCGACGGATCGACGCCGAGTGATCGATAAATCGTCGCCGCCAGATCGGCGGGGGAGTAGGGGCGACTGGCCGGATATCCGCCGATCTTGTCGGATTGCCCGATGATTTG
>JAKBAP010000121.1 GCA_021808995.1 Planctomycetota bacterium
ATTCGACGTGCTGGGCGAGGATGTGCTAATTACCGGCGCCGGCCCCATTGGCGTGATGGCGGCCAAGGTCGTTCGCCACGCGGGGGCCAGGAACGTCGTCGTCACGGACGTCAACCCGCATCGGCTTGAGCTCGCTCGCGAGATGGGGGCCAACCTCACCATCGACGTCCGCGAGCGATCGATCAAAAGCGCCCAGGACGAGCTGGGGATGAAGGAAGGATTCGACGTCGGGCTCGAAATGTCGGGGAGCCCCGAGGCGTTTCGCGACATGCTCGAGAGCATGTGCCACGGTGGCAAGATCGCCATGCTGGGCATCCCCAGCCGCGAGCTGGCCATTGACTGGAACACCGTGGTCTTCAACATGATCACCATCAAGGGCATCTACGGGCGCGAGATGTACGAGACCTGGTACAAGATGACGGTCATGCTGCAATCGGGGCTCGACATCAGCCCGGTGATCACCCATCGATACGGCTTTCGCGATTTTGAAAAGGGGTTCGCGGCGATGAAATCGGGCGAATCCGGCAAGGTGATCCTGACCTGGAACGAAGGCTGAGGAAACCTGGAGCGACCATGTACGGAGCGATCAACGAATATCTCTCAAAGCAACTCGACGAGATCCGCGCGGCGGGCCTGTATAAGGGTGAACGGGTCCTGAGCTCGCCGCAGAGGGCCCATGTCGGCGTGCCTGGCCGGCCCGACGTGATCAATATGTGCGCGAACAATTACCTGGGGCTCGCGGATCATCCCGGCGTGGTCGCGGCGGCCCAGGGAGCGCTCGAGCAATGGGGTGCCGGCATGGCCTCGGTGCGGTTCATTTGCGGCACCCAGACCCCGCACAAGACGCTCGAACGGGAGCTCGCCGACTTCCTGGGCATGGACGACGCGATTCTCTATTCATCGTGCTGGGATGCCAATGGGGGCCTTTTCGAGACCCTCCTGGGGCCCGAGGACGCGGTGATCTCGGACGAGCTCAACCACGCCTCGATCATCGACGGTGTCCGGCTCTGCAAGGCCAAGCGGCTCCGGTATAAAAACAACGACATGACCGACCTCGAGGCCAAGCTCGACGAGGCGAAAGACGCCCGATTCAAGATGATCGCCACCGATGGGGTGTTTTCGATGGATGGCGTCATCGCCTCGCTTGAGAGGGTCTGCGACCTGGCCGACAAGCATGGCGCGATCGTCATGGTCGATGATTCGCACGCGGTCGGGTTTCTGGGTAAGACCGGGCGTGGCACGCATGAATACCGCGGCGTGATGGGGCGGGTCGACATCATCACCGGCACCCTGGGGAAGGCCCTGGGGGGCGCGGCCGGTGGGTATACGTGCGCCCGCCCCGAGATCGTCGAGATCCTTCGCCAGCGGTCGCGGCCGTATCTGTTTTCGAACTCGCTGCCTCCGTCGGTGGTCGGGGGGGCTCTTGGCGCGCTCGAGATTTGCAAGCGATCGACCGAGCTTCGCGACACGCTCGAGGCCAATACCCGCTTTTTCCGCGCGGCCATGACCGAGCGAAAGTTTAACATCATCCCGGGCGAGCACCCGATCACTCCGGTGATGATCGGTGACGCGGCGGTGGCGGGTCGGCTCGCCGAGCGGCTGCTCGAAAAGGGGGTCTACGCGATTGGCTTTTCGTATCCCGTCGTGCCCCATGGCAAGGCCCGGGTGCGGGTTCAGGTCTCGGCGGCCCATTCCAAGGACGATCTTTCGCGCGCGGTCGATGCCTTCACGTCGGCGCGGGAAGAGATCGGGTTCTAGCCGAGGAGGCAACCTCGTTGAGACTGATCGGCTACGTGAGCGACGAGCACGATGTGGCGCTCGCGAATGTCGTCGTCGAGCTGATCGGCTCGGCCGGCTCGTTTGAGACCCGCTCCCGAGCGACCGGCTCGCTGTACGTCGACCTGCCGGCGGGTCGCTACGAAATCGCGCTTCAAAAGCCAGGCTACGGACCCAAACGCGCGCTGCTCGAAATCGCCGATGATCGCCCGCCGGCTCGGTTACGGCTGTTATCGGACCGGCTCCTGGGATACGTTTGGCCCAAGTGGGTTAAAGCCGGCGAGCCTGGCGAATTTCGGGTCCACTCAACCGAGCCGTACTTGCTTGGGCTCTACCGTCTAGGGCTCGTTCAAGAGCTTGAGCGGCCCCTGGGCTGGCATGATGAGCACGGTCCGCGGGCGACCGCCCAACTGCTCCCAGATGGTGATTTCACCCAGACCGGGGTGGGGTGGAACTGGCAGGGGTACGCGAATCCGATCCCGCGCCAGAAGGTCCAGGCACCCGCGCGTTCGGGGCTTTATTATTTTCAGGCCGAGACGCCTTCGGGACGACGCTTTGGCTTTCCCTGGATCGTCGCGCCCGATCGCCCGAGGGCGGCGCTGGCCGTTCTTGCCTCGAACATCACCTGGAACGCCTACAACAATTTTGGAGGTCGAAGCAACTACATCAACCCCGAGGGGCTGCCCGAGCGCCCGACCTTGAACGCGAGGCAGGATTTATCGCGATATTCGCTTCCCGATGGCGTGGTTTATCGCGGAAATCCCTATCCGCCGTTGTCGTTCGACCGCCCCGAGCCATGCAACGACCTCGACCGCGACGAGCGCCCGCTCGACCCGATCAAGGGGCGCTCGGCATGCCATCTCGCGCCGGCGGAATGGCGGCTCCTGGCGTGGCTCGAACGCGAGGGCCTGGACTACGATTACCACGCCGAAACCCAGCTCCACGCGGGCGAGCTTGACCTCGACGCCTATCGTGCGCTGGTCATTTCAACCCACCCCGAATACTGGACCAGCGCCATGTATCGCGCGGTCAAGGACTGGGTCGTCGAGCGTGGGGGTCGGCTGATCTATCTCGGCGGCAATGGTCTTAATTGCGAGGTGGAACTCACCGAGGACAACGCGGCGGTGTATCAAAACGGCGACGCCCGGAGGCTGGCCGAGCGAGGGCTCGAGAGCCGGTTTCACGCTCGAGTCGAGTCCGAGGCAAACCTGCTGGGCGTGGTCTTCACCGAGGCCGGCGCGATGACGGGGGCTCCATATCGGGTGATCGAGCCGGGACACTGGGCGCTCGCCGGCACGGGGCTCTCAAAGGGCGACCTCCTGGGCAAGGCCAGCCTCCACGAGCGCTGTCCGGGAGGGGCCTCCGCGCACGAGACCGATAAGATCTCGCCACATTCGCCCCCCGGAACGCGCCTTCTGGCCAGGGGAACCAATCCCGACGACGGCGGCGCTGATCTCTCGTATTACGAAACTCCGAGCCAGGGGGCGGTTTTCTCGGCCGGGTCGATCGCCTGGCCGAGCTCGATCTTGGTCGACAAGCATGTTTCGCGAATCACCGCCAACGTGATCCGCCGGTTTCTTGAAAAAACGGATTGAAAGGCTTTTCACCATGCGAATCACCCGTGTCGAGTCGATCCCCGTGCGGGTGCCGCTCAAGCCGGGGATGCTGGCGCGGACAGCCCATGGATTACACCATACGTCGGATTATGTGATCGTGCGAGTGTATACGGATCAGGGCTTGGTGGGGGTGGGCGAGGCGACGGTTTCAGCGCTCTGGAGCGGCGAGACAAGCGTCGGTGCCAAGGGGGCGATCGATGGTTTGCTCGGGCCCGCGCTCGTCGGCCGGGATCCCACGGCGATCACGGAGGCGCGGCGGGTGATGGATTTCCTGATCAAGCAAAATCCCTTCACCAAGGCCGCGGTCGAGATGGCGCTTTGGGATCTGACGGGCAAGGCTTGGGGGCGGCCGGTGTATGATCTCCTGGGGGGCAAGCTGCGGGATGTGATCGCGACCAAGATGATGATCGGCGCGTTTGATCTGGATCAGGTCCGAGAGATGGCCGCGCGGTTCCTGAGCGCGGGCGCGCGGTGCCTGAAGGTCAAGGTGGGGCTTGATCGAGCTGGTGACGTGCGGCGGGTTCAGGCTGTCCGGGAGGTCGCGGGTGACGAGATTCCGATCACCATCGACGCCAATTGCGGCTGGGACTGGCCGACGGCCAGGCGCGCTCTCGATGATCTGCGAGGGCTCAACCTGCTCGCGATCGAGCAGCCCATCGCCGCCGGCGACCCGGAGGCGCTGGCGCGGCTGCGGATGGTCGCCGGGGCCCCCTTGATCGCCGATGAGAGCGTGTTCACGCTGACCGACGCCTGGAGCGTGCTCAAGGCCCAGGCGGCCGACGTGATCAGCATCTATCCCGGCAAGAACGGCGGAATCGCCGCGTCCCTGGAAATCGCCCATCTGGCCCGGTCGGTCGGACTTCCCTGTCATCTGGGGAGTAATCTTGAGCTCGGCGTTGGCTCCGCGGCGATGGCCCATCTGGCCGCCGCCACGCCAAATCTGGACTCCGACGCCTACCCCGCCGACCTGATCGGCCCCCACTATCACGTGGCCGACCTGCTGTCGACGCCGCTCGAGCTCTCGTACGCGCACGCCCGCGTCCCCGAAGGCCCCGGCCTGGGGGTCGAGATTGATGAAGATGCACTCAGGCGATTCCGCGTGGACTGAATCGCCCCGACTGTCCTCGGCCGGAATCCGTCACGACCGCGCGAGCTGGTCGCTACATTGGTTGAGGATCTGGACGGCCACTTGATTGGGGCTGTAGCCGCCAGGCAGGCGGACCAGGGGCTTGCCGTATTCCTTGCAAAAATGCTTGACATCGCCGAACGAGTGGCTCGCCCAGCGGATCGCCAGCAAGACGAGCTCGACGTCGTGGCGAGCGACGTAGGGCTCGAAGAGACTGATCGATTCATGGCCGCGGCTTTCAACCCAGATCAGCTCCTTGAGGCCGAAGGCCTTTTTCAGGTGGTCCTCGGCGCCTCGGCGTCGTTCGCCGCCGATCAGGACCATGCTCCGCCCCTCGAGCAGCTCGGCGACCTTGGCGATATCGGGGTTCGGGGTCTCGTCCTTGGGCCGCTCCTCGTGGTCTTCGCGCGAGGCCAGGTAGCGATCGATCTGCCCGAGCACGATGGCTAGCCCACGGGGAATGGGATCGAGCTCGGGCATGACGTCGATGATCGGCAAGAGGGCGTCCCGGAACCCGACGTCGCTGGGGGGCGTTCCGTCCTCGACCATTTGCTCGATGGTCTCCGCGACCTTGTCCCAATCGTGCCCGCTCCCCTTTCCTTCACGGATCAAGTTCGCGTGATAGCGAAATTTCTTGAAACGAGCCTCGCGTTGTTTGACCCGATTCTTGCTCTTGTCGAATCCCTCGGCGATCTCGGCGAATCCGCGCTTGACCTTGGCCGCGTCCTCTGGGGTGGCGGGGTCGTCCAGCCGCATGTGGCGAGGGATGTAGATCTCTTGCGACTTGGTGATGGTCCGGAGCCAGTCGTAGGTCTTGAATTGGTCCGAGTCGTTATATCCATTGATCTGTTCGACGGCGGTCCGGAGGGCGGACTGGGCGGCGGCGAGCAAGTTGACCGCCCGTTCGAGCAACGGCCGGTTGGCCCGGGGGTCCTTCATGAGCCTGCGGATGATTTCGAGCCCATCGGCGACCGCCTCGTAGCACTGGGCCGCCTGCTCCATGGCCTCGGGCGAGGCGACCTTGTAGCTGGGCGAGTTCATCCACAAGACGCAGTTGGGGAGCGCCCGCGCGCGGTCGAGGATGTCGCGATCGGTGGGCGCGACCTCGATCTGGAAGTCGGCGTTTTCGTCGATGAGCCGCCGTCTCTGGGCCGACCAGCGAACGCCTTCGGCCTTGAGCCGGCATCGGTCCTCAATCGCGGCGAGGTCTTCGTCATCGTCACGGACCAGTCCCTTGTATTCGTCGGGGAACGAGAAGGGCTTGACGGGAGGGGGCTCGCCCAAGGTGAGCGGGGGCAGGGGGGGTTTTGGAACCGGTTTCGGGGCCAGCGCGGGGGGGGCCTCGGGCGACTGCGCGGACGATGAGGGCGTCGACGCGACAACGGGGCTCGGCCCAGAGGGGGCGGCTGGCTCGATGGCGATCGCGGCCGGAGCGATCGCCCCGTTCTGGCTGGCCGGCGCGGGTTCGACCTCGGTCGCGGCGAGTAACGCACCGGCTAGCGAACGCACCTCCCCTCGCAAAACATCATCCCGTATCGCAAGCTCCACGATCCGCTCAAGGACCTTACCCAATGCCCTAATTATTTCGTCGGTCATGGTGAGGCTCTCTTATTAACCCAGTGGTCCAAGCTGTGCTCCATGATCGCGGGTCGCCCTCGACGTGATGTGATCGAAGGCAGACCGCCGCCTACGCGAGGGCTTCATCATAACATTCGCGGGGGCGATGCGAGCCTGCCTACTCGCCTCGTGAGCCGGTTCCCAGATCCGAGCACCCGAGCTTGCGAATTCGTGGAGCTTGGGGTGGTTTTCTCAAGTTTCAAGGGCTCGTGGCCGAGAGCCGAGATTGACCTCGTTTGGGATCGCGCGTATCATCCGGCCCCGTCCAGCCGGATCGCCACGTTGCGTGGGACGTGATCGGGGACGTGATGCGCACTTGAGACGAAACGGAGGTCGTCCGATGGGAACCGCCCTTTTGGGGTTCGCGATGGTCCTTGCCGGCGCTAGCGCGCCGACGGAGCCGAAACCCGAGCCCGTGAATCTTTCGTATCTTGTTACCTACATTGACGCCAAGGGGCTCGATTGGCGCGAAGCGGCCCTGGCCGATCTCAGGCCGCTTTCACGCCAGCGCGGGGCGATGGTCTGGATCGCCTCCTCCGGCGCGATCGATCGACTTTTCACCGGGGCACGGGCGAACAGCCATACGACCATCTTGCAAGCGCCGAGGATCGTGGGCCGGGCTGGCGACGCCGTCCATGCCCACAGCCGGGGCGACGTCTCGGTCGCGACCAAGGTCTCGTTCGCGGCCGGAACACCGCGCGTCGAGCCAGAAAAAATCCGCGCGGGCTGGATGACCACGATGGTTGGGCGAAAGCTCGACCAGGGAATCCTGGTGCGGATGGTCGCCGAGAACACGGCTGTCCTGGCGGTGCACCATGTCGCGCTCAAGGGGGGGGCGATGCCGTCCACGCACACGGCCAAGGTGACGTTCCATTCCGGAGTGGTGAGGGCTCACGGGACGTCCGGGGTGATCGACGGCGATTCTCATCGGACGAGCAACAACGACCCTCCGGTTTGTTGCGCGAATTGTGCGAAGGATGAGGTGGTCGCCGCGAGTGCCGTGGAATTCGCGGAGCCCCCGACCGTGAAGCTCGATGTCCCCGAGGTTGATACCCTGGAAGTCGCCGGCGAGTGGCTGATCGGCCCTGACGAAGGGCTCGTGGTGAGCTTTGGCGTCCACACGGTTGCCGACGAGCATGGCAAGGCCGTGGTTGGCGAGCGGCTGATCGTGGTTCGAGCCCATCAGGCAACGCCCGAGGAAGGGTCGATCAACGGTGCTGGAGTCGCCGCCGCGTTGCCTGTTCCCCAGGCGATGCCGCGCTCGGCGAGGGTCTGGGCCAGGGCCCTTCGGCTCGAGCAGGCCGGCACGCGAATCGGTTCCCCGGGGTCGCCCCTCGCGTCCCCGCCACTTGTTCCGCCACCGATCGCCATGGAACCGATCCCCTTCATGCCTCCGCTACCACCGGTTCCAATGGGCGTCTCGGTTCCGGCCTTGCCCGCGATGTCCGCGGCGATGGCGGAGCCCGTGCCCATCGACGGATCGGCGATCACGATCCCGATCCCCCCACGAATCAATGTCCGAACCGTTCCGTTGCCCTCGCCCGCCGCTCCTAGCCGGACGATTCCCCAGGGGGTCGACGCCGATGGCAACCCCGCCTCGCTGCCGCGACTGCCCGAGGATGACGAGCCCGACGTCGACGCCAGCGAGACTAGCGAGCCCCTGCCGAGCCCGCAGACCAGGAAACCCATGCCACGGATGCCGGCGAGCGACACGGCGACGAAACGGACGTCGTTCATCCCACCGCCGATCAGCCTGGCCGCCCCGTTCATCGCGTCCCTGACCTCGCCGACGCGATTTCAGTTCATGATCCCGCTCAAGCCGATCTCCCTGCGATTGCCGTTTAACCAGCGCCTGGAGTTCGAGATCGTGGGACGCCTCGTGGACGCGCCTTCGTTGAGAGCGACCGAGTGAGCCGGTTTCACAGATTGGCCAGGTAACCGCCATCAACGGCGATGGCGACACCGGTCACGTAGTTGCTGGCCGGGCTCGCGAGCCAGACGGCGGTCCCGGCCATATCGGCCGGCTCGGCCCAGCGCCCGACGGGAATCCGATTGAGCACTCGTTCGTGAAGGCCCGGGATCTCCTCCCGGGCCTTTTGCGTGAGCTCGGTGTCGAACCAGCCGGGAAGGATCGCGTTGACCTGGATGTCGTCCTTGGCCCATGAGAGCGCGAGGCTCTTGGTGAGCTGAACGATGGCCCCCTTGGTCGAGGCATAGGCGGCCGCGAAGGGAGCCCCGTAGACCGAGGTCATGCTGCCGATGTTGATGATCTTGCCCCCGCCCGCCTGTTTCATGTGGGGGTAAGCGGCCTTGGACATCAGGAACGCGCTCGTGAGATTGACATCGTGGACCTCTTGCCATTGTTCGAGCGTGAGATCCTGCGGCTGGCGGCGAATATTGATGCCCGCGTTGTTAAAGACGATATCGAGCCGCCCCAGCCCGGCGACGGTCTCGGCGACCGCTCGCTCGACCTGATCGGCCTTCGAGACGTCGGCGGTGACGACGATGACCTTCGCGCCGGTGGTCTTGCGAAGGTCCTCGGCGGCCTCGGCGGATTTGGCGGCGTTACGGCCCAGAATCGCCACGCTTGCTCCCGCCTCGGCCAGGCCCCGGGCCATGCCGAGACCAATCCCCCCGTTACCACCGGTGACCACCGCCGCCTTGCCCGTCAGATCAAACGCATTCACGATGTCGATGCCTCCTCGCAATACTGATTTCAGTCTAGGATTCGATTCGATCGGACGGACACGCACTCGCCCGCGCTAGGGTTGGTCCGAGGCCAAGTCCAGATTACCCCGACCTCGGATCGCACCCCGAATGCCACCTTTCACTCAGCATCCTGCCCCACTCTAGCCGCCGCAAGAGTCACGGGCCGAAAATCCAAGGAGCTTTTGACGTCGCGCGTCTCTGTCCTACGATTGATCGTTTTGCGTAGAATGCACAAAATCGGGGTTTTGCGCCCGGCTACATCATCCTTGAAAACGGCACCAGGGAGACCACCATGCGTCATGAGAGGGGAATTCGTCGCGGTTTTGTATCCGGAGGTGATTGGCGGCTCGAGGAACGACGGGTGATGTCGACGGTTTCCTCTCTGGATGTCGCTACGAGATTTGCCCAGGTCGGCGATCTCACCACGGCGAAGACAACCTCGACCAATGATTTCGTCGGTACGCTGCCCCACGCCCCAAGCACGACGCTCTCGACGGTCACGGCCAACGGCGATCAGAATCCGTATGGGGTGGCCAAGGTTCCTCGGGGCTTTCTGGTCACGAATTACAACGGATCGAGCAACCTCCAGGGGACCGGCACGACGCTCCAGAAGGTCTTTCTCAACGGTCGGACCAAGACATGGTACAAAGCCCCCAAGGGTTTCGCGCTGTCGGGAGCGATTGGGGTTTTGTCAAAGGGTTTTGTCTTCGTGGGGAGCGTACCGACGACCGACGGGACCGCGGCGACGGTGAAGCCGGGCTCGCTGATCGTGCTCAATCGAAATGGTCAGGCGATCGCAAACCTCAAGAATCCCAAGCTGCTCGACGGCCCGTGGGGCATGACGGTCAACGACCACGGCAACTCGGCCCAGGTTTTCATTTCGAACGTTCTTAATGGGACGATTACGCGGCTGGACCTGGTCATCCGGAACGGTGCTCCCGACATCACGAAGGCGACGACGGTCGCCAGCGGCTACACGACCCAGGCGAGCGCGAGCGCGCTCGTGCTGGGTCCGGCGGGTTTGGCCTTTGACGCCAAGACCAACGTCCTCTACGTGGCCTCCACGGCCGATAACGCGATCTACGCGGTCGCCGGTGCCGGAGGCGAGCAAGACTGCACTCACTCCGACCCACGTTGCGGGAGCAACCAGGCGATGTCTGGCACGGGGACCCTGCTCGTGCGAAACGACGGCTATCTGCAAGGCCCGATCGGGCTGGCGTTCACCCCCCGGGGCAACCTTCTCGTGACCAACGGCGACGCGGTTGACGCTAATCCTAGCAGGCCCAGCTTGCTCCTCGAATACACGACGGCGGGTAAATACGTGAACTCGATCTCGCTCGATTCGGCCCAGGGGGCGGCCTTTGGCCTGGCGATCAAGACCGTTGGCAACCAGTTTTGGCTTGCGACGGTCAATGACGTCACCAACACTCTCGACATTCGGAAGGCTGCCCGCCGGTGCAGCCCCGCCGACCCTAGCGGATGCTAGGCGACCCGGCCGGCCAGCGGGACCCTGCTCCCGCGAGACCAACGGCAACACACCAGGCCCGATAAGGCCGGCGTTCACTCCCAAATTGGCAACCGACTCGTGACCAAAGGAGACGTGGTCGACGCCAACCACGCGGGCCCTGGCTCTGATCGAATTGATTCGAGCCAGGGCGCTGCCCTTGGGCTCGTAATCAAGCCGGTTGGGACTCAATTCTGGCTGGGCACGGTCGATGACGTCACCAACACCCTGGACATTCGCAAGGGTCCCAGGTGAGGATTCCTCGCCGGCGCGGTCCTCAATCCCATTTGAGGATCGCGCCGGTGTCGGCGCTGGTGGCCATCCTGGCGTAGCGAGCGAGGAAGCTCGAGGTGATAGTGAGCGGCCGGGGCGACCATTCGGCCCGCCGCTTTTCGAGCTCATCGGCCGTGAGATCGACTTCCAGGATGCCTCGAGTGATGTCGATCTTGATCATATCGCCATCTCGCAAGAGGCCGATCGGACCACCCACGGCGGCCTCGGGGCTGACGTGGCCGATCGACGCGCCGGCGGTTCCACCGGAAAATCGCCCGTCGGTAATGAGGGCGCATTTGTCGTCGAGCCCGACTCCCTTGATCGCCGTGGTCGGCGCGAGCATCTCTTGCATGCCGGGCCCTCCCTTCGGCCCCTCGTAACGGATCACCACGACGTCGCCGGGCTTGACCTTGTCAAACACGATGCCATTGTAGGCGTCGATCTCACTCTCGAAGATCACCGCCGGGCCCGTGTGCTTGAGCATCCTGGGGCTGACGCCGGCGGTCTTCACGATCGCGCCTCGGGGTGCCAGGTTGCCCTTCAAGAGGGTGAGCCCGCCGGTCGCCGAATAGGCGTTGGTAACGGGGCGAATGACGTCCAAGGGGTCAAAGCCGGAGTCGTCGTTACCTCCATCCGGGGGGGAATCGTCCTCGAGCAGCGCGATCGGAGAGTCGCTCTCGACCACGCTGGCGACGCTCCAGGCCTGGGTCGAGCGAACCTGGCCTGGGCGCACCCGGGTCAGCGCGCGGGCCAGTTCGCGGGCCTTTGTGCCTCGCACGTCGAATTCGGCGATGTTCTCGCCCAGGGTCTTGCCGGTGACGGTCATGCAATCCAGGTTGAGCAGCCCCGGCTTGCCACGCGCCAGCTCGCCCAGGATCGCGTGGATGCCGCCGGCCCTGGCGACGTCCTCGATGTGATAGCTCGACGATGGGCTGACCTTGCAAAGGTTCGGCGTCATGCGCGAGAGCTCGTCGATTCGCTCGAGGGTGAAGGGGACCTTGGCCTCGTGCGCGATCGCCAGGATATGAAGGACGGTGTTGGTGCTGCCGCCCATGGCCATGTCGAGGATCATGGCGTTGTCAAACGCCGCGGCCGTGGCGATTTCGCGGGGGGAGATCCCATGACCGGGACCCAGACGGCTGAAATCGCGAGCCATGGCCACGATTCGCCGGGCCGCCTCCGCGTAGAGAGTTCGGCGGTCGGCGGAGGTCGCCAGAATGGTGCCGTTGCCCGGCAATCCCAGCCCGATGGCCTCGGCCAGGCAGTTCATGCTGTTGGCCGTGAACATCCCGGAACAGCTCCCGCAGGTCGGGCAGGCCGCTTGCTCGATGGCCTCGAGCTCCTCGGCCGAGATCTTGCCATTCTGTCTCTGTACGCCGCCCACGAAGGCGTCGATCAGGTCGACCGTCTTGCCCGCCGCGGTTCGACCCGCCTCCATGGGACCGCCCGAGACGAAAATCGTCGGGATATCGACCCGCATCGCCCCCATGAACATCCCAGGCACGATCTTGTCGCAGTTGGGAATGCAGACCATCGCGTCAAACCGGTGTGCCTGGATCATCGTCTCGACCGAATCGGCGATCAGCTCGCGCGAGGGCAATGAGAATTTCATGCCCGAGTGGCCCATCGCGATCCCGTCGTCGACGCCGATCGTGTTAAACAGAAACGGCACTCCGCCGGCGGCACGCACGCATTCCTTGACGTAATTCCCGACCTCCTGAAGATGCACATGGCCGGGGATGATGTCGACGTGGCTGTTGCAGATGGCGATAAACGGCTTGTCCCAATCCCCGTCGCCGACGCCGGTCGCGCGAAGCAAGCTGCGGTGGGCAGCGCGGGCATCGCCGCGCTTGATTTCATCGGAACGCATCGGGCGTCTCCTGGCGAGTCGTGGGTCGGGTGGCAAACCGTCGTGATTCCGTCCTCGATCGTAACA
>JAKBAP010000122.1 GCA_021808995.1 Planctomycetota bacterium
ATGAATTTCATCCTACCTCGCCCACATCGCGCACGGACAGCCCCCGGGCAAGGGATTGCCTCGCGCTAGTTCGGAAGAATTCGATGGATCGACCGGTCTCGTTGTTCGTGCCCCGGCTTTCCTGCTTCCTGGAGCGATAATCTCCTTTTGGCGTCGCTGTGATTAGGGCACTCCCGACGTGGCGGACCCTTGGGTCTGGTTTGCGCCGCTGGCGTCCAGACCCTCGAATCCGGCGGGGGCGTTTCGCGCGGCTTGACATGGCCCATGAGGGGCTTTTAGGATGAAGGAATAAGGGATGCGGGCGAGAGGCTCGTTTCGGGATGCGGGGGGCGCGGGGATGGTCCGTGTTCCGGCATCCCGTTGTTGTTTTGGTCCGCCGCGCCTGGCGGTCGGTCAGTGATGGGGAGGAATCGATAGATGCGCGTTGCCTTGGACGCGATGGGGGGCGATCATGCTCCTGGTCCGATCGTCGCGGGGGCCCGCCAGGCCGTCGAGGACTCGCCCGAGCTCACGGTGGTCCTGGTCGGCGATCAGGCTCGCATCGAGGCTGAACTTGGGCCCGACGCGCCTCGCGACCGGCTGCCCATCGTTCACGCCAGCCAGTGCATCGGCATGGACGAAAAGCCCGTCGAGGCCCTTCGCAAGAAGCGCGACAACTCGATCTCCCGATGCTGGGGACTGATGGCGAGCGGCGACGTGAACGCGGTCGTCTCCGCCGGACACACGGGGGCGATGGTGGCCTCCGCGCTTTTCAACGCCAAGATGTTCTTGCCCGGGGTCCGTAGGCCAGGGATCGCGGCGTTTTATCCGTCGCACCAGGGCCCGATCGTGATCATCGACGTCGGCGCCAACATGAACGCCAAGGCCGAGGACCTGTATCAATACGGGATCATGGGCGCGATCTACGCCGAGGAAATCCTGGGGGTCACCGAGCCCAAGATCGGCCTCTTGAACGTCGGGGCCGAGGAAGAGAAAGGGACCGACCTCACTCGCGGCACCCGCGACCTCTATCAGTCAAGCACGTGGGCTGGGCGGTTCCTGGGCAATGTCGAGGGGCGCGACCTGCACGAGGGGCACGCTCGCGTGATCATCTGCGACGGGTTCGTGGGGAACGTGCTGCTCAAGTCGGGGGAGGGGGCGGTGGAGTTCCTCTTCGCGACCTTGAAACAAGAGCTGGCGCGACTGATGCCGGATCTTCCTGGCGACGCGGGTCCCAAGATGGCGACAGCGCTCAAGGGGCTCAAGGCTCGGTTTGAGTACGAGGAGTTTGGCGGGGGTCCGCTGCTGGGGATCAAGGGTGCGTGCATCATTTGCCATGGTTCGTCGGGATCGCGCGCGATTCGCAACGCGCTGAAGATCGCGGGGACGATGGCGTCGGAGAGACTTAGCGCGCGGATCGTCGAGCATCTGGCGGCCTTACCCAGCGCCAGGTCCGACTGATTGGCAAGGGTGATGTGGCGCGGAATTGACACGGGGAGTCGTGAGCGAAACGATGGCGAAGATCGCGTTTTTGTTTCCAGGGCAGGGCGCTCAGCAGGTTGGGATGGGTCGGGAGCTCGAGGGTGAGCTCCCGGCGGTCCGGGCGCTGTTTGATCGGGCGGGGGAGATCCTGGGGTTTGACTTGAGGCGGGTCTGTTTCGAGGGTCCGGCGGAGGCGCTCGAGGCCACGGACGTGAGCCAGCCGGCGATTTTCACGGCGAGCCTGGCCGCGCTTGAGAGTCTGAAGGCGACCCATCCCGAAGTGGTGGCGAACTGCGCGGGCGCGGCGGGACTGAGCCTGGGGGAATACACGGCCCTGGTGTTCGCTGGGGCGATGGATTTTGAGTCGGGGCTCAAGGTGGTCCGGCTGCGTGGTCAGGCGATGCAAGAGGCGGCCCTCGCGACGCCGAGCGGGATGGTGAGCATCCTGGGGCTGGATCCCGCGGCGGTGGACGAGGTTTGCGAGCGGGTCGCGCGGTATGGGCGGCTCTGGAAGGCGAATCTGCTGGGGCCGGGCAACGTGGTGGTTTCGGGCGAGGCGAGCGCTCTCGAGCACGTGTGTCCGATCGCGACGGAACTGGGGGCGATGAAGGTCGTCCCGCTGGCGGTGGCTGGGGCGTTTCATAGTGACCTCATGAAGCCGGCGGATTCGCGGCTGGCCGGGGTGCTGGCCGAGACCACGATGCACGCACCGCGGATTCCCGTGTATTCCAATGTTGACGCGCGGGCGCGTCATGAGCCCGAGGATCTCAAGGACTCCCTGGTGCGGCAGGTGCTCTCGGGGGTGCGCTGGGAGGAATCGATGCGGGCGATGCTGGCCGATGGTTTCGACACGTTTTACGAGGTCGGGCCGGGGCGGGTGTTGACGGGATTGCTCAAGCGGATCGATCGCAAGACGCCTTGCGTGGCGATCCCGGCTCGATAAGGGGTGGTCTGGGAGGCGGAAGTGCCGCTCGGGCGTGGTTTTGGGGTTGATCGCGGCTTGTCGCGGGGATTATAAGGTGCGAAAGCGGTCGTGGCCGGTGGCCTGGCTTGGGGGCTGGGGTCGCGGCGCGATTGGGTTTGACGAAACTCGCAGCGAAGGATGAATTGACATCATGGCCGAGGCACAGGCTCCGGCGGCGACGGGATGCCGCGTTGATTTGACGGGTCAGACGGCGATTGTGACCGGGGCCTCACGGGGGATTGGTCAGGCGATCGCGATTCGGCTGGCGGCGTGTGGGGCGTCGGTGGCTGGGGTCGCGCGGACGCTGGCGGGTCTTGAGTCGACGCTGGCGGCGATCCAGGCGATCGGCGGCGTGGCGGAGGGTTATGCCGCCGATGTCGCGGTGGCCGCCGATGTGGAGCGAGTGGTCGAGGCGGTCGAGGCCAAGTCGGGAAAGATTCACATCCTGGTCAATAACGCGGGGATCACCCGTGACGGTCTGATGCTCAGGATGGAAGAGGACGCCTGGCGGGAGGTGCTGGACACGAATCTCAAGGGAACGTTTCTCTTCTCAAAGTCGGTTGGTGCTTGTATGATGCGTGGCCGCTATGGGCGGATTGTCAATATCAGCAGCGTGGCGGGGATGGTTGGGAATCCTGGTCAGGCGAATTATTCGGCGAGCAAGGCTGGGGTGATTGGCTTTTCGCGGACGATCGCCCGGGAGTTGGCCTCTCGTGGGATCACGGTCAACGTGGTCGCGCCGGGGTTTATCACGACGGAGATGACGGGCGCTCTTCCGGAGAAGATCAAGACCGAGGTCAAGGAGCGGATTCCAGTGCGGCGGTTTGGGACGCCGGAGGATATCGCGGATCTGGTCTGTTATCTGGCTGGGCCGAGCGCGAGTTATCTGACGGGTCAGGTGATCGCGGTGGACGGTGGGATGACGGCCTGAGGCGGGGCCCAAGGGGGCGTAAGGAAAGCCCGGTTGTGTTCTTGAGGGAAATCCGGGAGAATTCGTGAAGGCCGGTCGTGAAGCGTGAGGGCTCGGGTCGGGGAAGGCCGGGCGGCTTCTCGTGTCGGAATCGTCCCCTGGGCTCAAGCGAGGTCTTGGGTTTGGTGGGATGGACCAGGTGCTCGCTCCGTGGGTTCTTGGGGTGGTTTGGGCTCGACGGGAAAATGATGCTTGAGACTGAGTGCTAACGAGGAGATCCGCACGTGTCCGTGGAAGAGCGAGTCATCGAAATCGTCAGTGAGCAAATGGACGTCGCCAAGGATCAGGTCACACGCGAAACGCATTTCGTGAACGACCTATCCGCCGACTCTCTCGATACCGTTGAACTGGTGATGGAGTTTGAGGAAGAGTTTGATATCACCATTCCGGACGAGGAAGCCGAGAAGATTCAGACGGTAGGCCAGGCCATCGTTTACATCGAGCAGCACGCTCACGCCAAGAGCGATCGGGACGACGCCGTCGCTTGAGGCGGTGATCGTGGGATAGCCCCGTGGGTTTGATGTTTGAGATGGTGCTGATATTAGCCGAATCATGAGACAACCTCGCCGCGTCGTCCTCACTGGGATGGGGGTGATCACGTCGTTGGGCGACAGCCTGGACCAATTCTGGACGGGGCTCTGCTCCGGTCGCAGTGGGGTGGGTCCGCTTACGCTCTTTGACGTGACCGAATTCAAGGTCCACTTTGGCGGCCAGGTCCGCGACTGGGATCCGGCCGCGCGCTTTGGCGGCAAGGAAGCCCGGCATCTGGACCGCTTTGCCCAGTTCGCGCTCGCGGCGGCGATCGCCGCCGTCGACGACTCGATGATCGATTTCAAGGCGATCTCCCCGGAGCGCTGTGGAGTCATCATTGGGTCTGGGATAGGGGGCCTTAACGAGTTCGAATCCCAGCACACGATCATGATGCAAAAGGGGCCTTCGCGGATCAGCCCCTTCACGATTCCCAAGCTCATGGTCAACGCGGGTAGTGGCCAGGTATCGATTCGCTGGGGGTTGCAGGGTCCGTGCTCGGCGGTGGCGACGGCGTGCGCGTCCGCGACTAATGCGATTGGGGACGCGTATAAGCTCATCCAGGTCGGCGACGCGGACGTGATGATCACCGGCGGGAGCGAGGCGGCCATCACGCACATGGGACTGGGCGGTTTCGCGGCGATGCGGGCGCTTTCGACGCGGAACGATGACCCGCCGAGGGCGAGCCGTCCGTTTGATCGTGATCGCGATGGGTTCGTGCTCGCGGAGGGGGCGGGGGTGTTGATCCTTGAGGCCGAGGAGACAGCGCTGGCTCGGGGCGCGCGGATTTACGCGGAGCTGCTGGGTTACGGCATGTCGGCGGACGGTTGGCATATCACAGCGCCGGACGAGCAGGGGCGTGGGGCGGCGCGGGCGATGACACGGTGCCTGGCCGATGCCCAGGCCGCTCCCGACCAGGTTCAGTATATTAACGCCCATGGGACGAGTACGCCGCTTGGCGACCTGGCCGAGACGCGGGCGATGAAGCAGGTCTTTGGCGAGCACGCGCGTCGGCTCCAGATCTCGAGTACGAAGAGCCAGTTGGGGCATCTTCTGGGCGCGTCCGGAGGTGTTGAGCTGATCGCGTCCGCCCTTGCCATTCACACGGGGGTGCTCCCCCCGACGATCAATCTCGACAACCCGAGCGACGACTGCGACCTGGATTACATCCCCAATGTCGCGCGGGAGTCGAGGGTTGACTATGTCATGTCGAATAGCTTTGGTTTTGGCGGCCATAACGCCAGCCTCTTGATCGGCCGCTATCCCACGCCCTGATCGGGCCGATCCACGATCACCTCGATTCCCAATCCTGGACCGAACATCGGGTGTCGCGTGGAATCGCGGCTCGGTTGACCGCGGGCGCCGTGGCCCGCGCGGTCATTCGTGGTCGAGAATCGCGATCGAACGCGGCGTCGCGTAACGAGTCGCGAACAATCGCCCGCTCACATGTGAGCAATCTCGCGTACGAAGCACGAAGAACGAAAGAGTGCGTTTTGATGTTCGTGAAGCGAGTAGTCTCTCGTGATTCGCGTTATCAGGATGATGTTGTGGTTGGAAACATCGGTTCTACTTTTAGAATTGACGCAATCTTAATTAGGCTTGTCGTTCGAGAAACGATATAACGTCCTTCGCCATGTCACCTGAATCGTCCGATGTTGGATGGTCGTTCGGCGAGATATTCTCGGTGGGGCATGATTGGTTCGACTCCAGCGAGGTTGACGACGCATCATGAGGCTGATCGGTCTGAAAAGTGATTCCAGGGCCTCGTTCCTTGGGATCGGAAGTGTCGTGCTCGCGATGATGCTTTCGGGTTGCGAGGTGGGCTCACACCTATCGATGAAGCTCTACCCTTTTCGAGGGACGGTTCGACTGGCGGACGGGAAGCCGTTGACGAGTGGGAGGATTGTGTTTTCGTCGACGAAGGGGACGATCCACATCGCGGTAGTGGAGAGCGACGGCGGTTTCGTCGTCAAGGGGAGCACCGGGGAGGGCTTGCCGGCGGGTGACTACAAGGTTCGTCTGGAAATGGACGAGACCAAGTTACCGCCCGTGAAGGGGCAGTCCAATCCACGAAAAACGGCCTTGCCGTTTCCGGTCAAGTATCTCGACGAGGATCGATCGGGGTTGACCGTGACGGTCAAGGCTGGGGAAAACCCCCCTCTTGAGATCACTCTCAAGAAATAATCGCGCTGACGTCGCGGTTCCGTGCTCTGGGCCGCGACCTTGCGAATCGATCGGGATTCGCGAGTTTATTTGAGCGAATGCGTTGGAATGTCCGAGGAATCGGCGACCGATCGTCGTGTCGCCACGGTACTGTTATTTCAAGCGGAGGAAGATCGAAAACCGATGGAAAATCGCCTACGAGATTCGAATCAAAGGTCGGGGTTCACGCTGATTGAGCTGTTGGTGGTCATTGCGATCATCGCGGTCTTGATCGCGCTGCTGCTTCCGGCCGTGCAATCCGCGCGGGAGGCTGCTCGTCGCGCGCAGTGCATTAACAATCTGAAGCAGATGGGGCTTGCTCTTTACAATTATGAAAGCGCCGGCGGGGCGTTTCCCCCGTCGGGCGAGTCGACCAATTTCAATCTGACCCCGCCATCGACGCAATTCGTGGACGGCGGCTGGAGCGCCCTGGCTCGGATTCTGCCGTTCATGGAAGGAGGAAACTCCTTTAATTCGTTGAATTTCAACGTCGACTACAATGAAGCGACGGGGATGAATTACACGGGTTGCGCGACGGTAGTGAACGTTTATCTTTGTCCGTCGGCGACGCGGTTACCCGATGGGGGCCGGGATGGGATCGACCCCAACGATCCGGTGACGGCTCTTCTCAACGGCTATGGGAACAACGACTACGGCGCGACGAACTATACCGACATCGATCCCACGGGATCGACGCGGTACGCCGGGAGTTTTCCGGCTACCCCTTATCGAAACAAATACTCGCGAGCGAATGGTCTTATGCACCAAGGGAAGACACGGTTGGCGGAGGTCACCGACGGGCTTTCCAACACGATCGCGATCGGCGAGGACGCGGGGCGGGATCCGCGGTATCTGAGCCCGTACACCGAGGCGTATTACGACGGTGTGAATCCTCGACCGATCCTTGGTCTTGGACCGGCGGGATTGTCGCAGGGGGCGTATCGTCGGTTCTGGCGTTGGGCCGAGCCTGACGAAGCTTACGGCGTTTCAGGCCAGCCCAACAACAAATTCCGCCCTGACCATGAGGCGACCGGCTTTCCCTGGGTGGCCGGCCCCCCCTACGTCGCCCAAGGAACCAACGCGGGCAACAATGACGAGCTGTTTTCCTTTCACCCTGGCGGGGTGAACTTGCTAATGGGCGACGGCAGTGTTCGCTTTCTGAAGGATAGCATCAACGTCGTCACGCTCCGCGGCCTCGTGACCTGCGCGGGGGGCGAAGTCCTGTCCTCGGATCAGTATTGATTCGCTTGCTCGCGAGATCGCCGCGACGGTTGCCTTCGGCCTGGGGTTGTATCACGAGATACGACCTCGGGCCGTTTTCGCGTTTTGAAGTTGCAGGATGTCTCGATGGGTCGTCGTGGGAGGGCGTTTGTGTCTCGGTCGGGGCGCACTGTAGAATAGGGATCGTCTGGGATCGGGTTGATGTCGAGCCTTTGGACCACGCGAGCGACTGGAACGAGACGGCCCTGACGAGGCACCCGAGGGCGATGGAGATGAGGTTACCTGACTGGCAAGACCTGGTGCTCGAGCCGGAGATCTTTCCTGAACCAACCGGCGATGAGAATCGGCTGGTGCTCTGGATTCCGGGTCATCGGGACGCGCGTTTTCAGTATTGGGAGCGGCTTTCGAGCGCTCCACGGGCCGAGGTCAGGGACGAATCCGGGGTGCTGACGATGGCCGTGACGATGATCCCGGCCCGCCAGGATCTGCGTGGGCTGCTGGGTCGGCTGTTTGAGTTTCGAATCGGGGAGAAGGATCGGCGGTCGTTTCTCTTGCCGAACGGACGCTCGGTCGTCCAATCTGGTCCTCGTGGGTCGGATGCGCTTCTGGTCTGGAGCGAGGAAGCTGGAACGGAGCTGACCGCCGACGTGATCGCGGCTCGCTGGCCCGAAGCGCGCGGGGCGAGGAAACTGGGGCGGAATTTGTACGTGGTTTCGAGGGTCGCGATCCCATCGGCGGAGGCTCCCGCTCCGGAGGCCGAGGTTGGGGCGGTCGTTCCCGGTGGCAGTCCGCGAGAGCAAGCGGAACGGCTTCTGGAATCGGCGCGGCGCACGGGCGACCGGCGTGGCGAGGCCTCAGCGCTGGCCGATCTGGGAGTGATCGGGCTCAACGAGGCGAACGCCAAGGGGGCGTTTGGCGCGCTTCAAAGCGCGCTCGCGATCGCTCGAGAGCTTGGCGACCCGGATCGGGAGCATGATATCCTGGGCAATCTGGGGGTGGCGCTCTTGGGTCTTCGTGATCCCCGGCAAGCGTGGGCTCTGTTTGATCGCCAGCTTGCCTATGCGCGGTCGCGAGGGGATCGGTACGGTGAGAAGCTCGCGCTTGAGAGGCTGGGGATGGCGTCGTGGAGCGTGGGTGATTCAGCGCGAGCGCTTCAGTTTTACGACCAGGCGCTGGTCCTGGCGCGCGCGGTCGGAGATCGCCAGCAGGAGTCGAATTTATTGTGGCATCAGGCGATCCTTCACGCCGAGCTGGGCCAGCGTGATCAGGCGATCGAGCGTGGCGAGGAATCCGTCGGTCTGCTCAAGAAGCTGGGTCGACCGCAGGCGGGCTGGTATGGATCCGCGCTTCAGAAGTATCGGGTTGGGGCGACGGCCTCGTTTTCGCCGGCCGGGGTGGGAACGGACCCGCGGGCGTACCTGGGGGGATCGATCGTCTCGAGCGTGATGGCGGGGAGTGGGGCTGTCGGGGGCGTGAGCAATCAGGATTCGCAGGGTCCGGGCCTGCTTCGGATGGCGATGTCGGCGAGCAAGGCGATGGCGAATTTCGTGGGTGGGGGGCTTCAGGCCACCAGCGTCGCGGTTCAAGAGCAGCGCCAAAAGGTTTGCTCGACGTGCGAGCACCACACGGGCCTTCGATGCAAGATTTGCGGTTGTTTCACGAATTTGAAGAGCCGGATGGCGCACGAGGATTGCCCGATCGGCAAGTGGCCGGCCCAGCCGTGAGGCGGGACGGGGATCGGCGTGGTTTCGCATGAATGTTTCTAGATGGACACAGGCTGCCATGAGCGCGTTTGATTTATTAGGTGGACGGGTGGACTCGGTGAGTCTTTCGGGGGCTGAGATTGAGCGATATTCGCGTCATTTGATCATGCCCGAGGTCGCGACCGGCGGTCAAAAGCGGCTCAAGGCCGCGCGGGTGCTGTGCATTGGGACCGGTGGGCTGGGCTCGCCGTTATCGCTGTATCTGGCCGCGGCCGGGGTGGGGACCCTGGGGCTGGCGGATTTCGACGTGGTCGATTCGTCCAACCTACAGCGGCAGATCATTCACGCCACGGCCGACGTAGGAAGGCCCAAGACCGCGAGCGCGGCCGAAAAGCTGACGGCGATCAATCCCGAGATCCGGGTCATCCAGCACGACCTGATTATCGACAGCTCGAACGCGCTTGACCTGTTCGCCGATTACGATGTGATCGTGGACGGCACCGACAATTTTCCCACCCGCTATCTGGTGAACGACGCGTGCGTGCTTTTGGGTAAGCCGAATGTGTATGGCTCGATCTTTCGGTTCGATGGCCAGGCGACGGTGTTTTTCCCGCCGCACGGCCCGTGTTATCGCTGCCTGTATCCCGAGCCTCCTCCCCCCGACCTGGTTCCAAACTGCGCCGAGGGGGGGGTGCTGGGAATCCTGCCGGGGCTCATCGGCGTCGTCCAGGCGACCGAGACGGTCAAGCTGATCCTGGGCTCGGGAGAGCCCTTGATCGGGCGGCTCCTGCTCTATGACGCGCTCGCGATGAGCTTTCGCGAGATGAAAGTCCGCAAGAGCCCTGGCTGCCCGATCTGCGGTCCCAATCCCAGCATCCGCGAATTGATCGATTACCAGCGGTTTTGCGGGGTGGTTCCCACCGCGGCCGCGAACCACGTGGAGGCGATTGATGAGATCACCGCGATCGAGCTCAAGGGGCTTCTGAAACGGCCCGAGCGGCCGCTTGTCTTGGATGTGCGAAATCCCGAGGAAGTCCTGATTTGCCGGATCGACGGTTCGCTTGTGATCCCGCTGCCCGAGCTGCCGACGCGAATGAGCGAGCTCGATCGCGGGCGGCCGATCGTGGTGCATTGCAAGAGCGGCAAGCGCAGCGCGAAGGCCATCGAACTGATGCGCGAGGCGGGGTTTGGTCGGCTGAGCAATCTTCAGGGGGGGATCCTGGCGTGGATCCAGGATGTCGACCCCAGCCTGCCGGTCTATTAGGCCGAACCCTCCGGATTCCGTCACACCAGGCGACCGAGGCACGGACTCACGAGGCATCGGCTCATGGGACACATTTGCATAACAACATGGGATAGGTCGCATGGGATTCGGCCAGGAAATGGCATGGATGGGATTGTGATCCGCGGTCGTGTTTACAGATTCCGAATTGTTCCAGAACCGAGCCTTGATCCATGACGATCGCCCTGGTGATTGACGACGACCGATCGACGTTTCATGTGATCAAGCAGTCGCTGTTGAAACGCGACGAGACGATCGAGACGTTGTGGGCCTGCACGTCGGAGGAGGGATTGGCCGCGATTCGGGAGCGGAATCCGAGCGTGGTGCTTCTGGACGTGATGCTCCCGGAGACGGACGGGATTTCGCTGTTTTCCGAGATCAAGGAGATTGATCCGAAGCTGCCGGTGATTTTCATCACGGCCTCGGGCTCGAGCGATACGGCGATCGAGGCGATGAAGCTGGGGGCGTTTGATTACCTTCTCAAGCCCGTGGATGTCCTGAAGGTCGCCGAGCTGGTGGGCCAGGCGCTCGAGGTTCGGAGCTTCATGCACGAGCCGGTCTCGCTACCCCTGGATTCGACTGATGACGACAAGGCCGCGCTCGTGGGCGACAGTCCAGCGATGCTCGAGGTTTACAAGATGATCGGGCGGATCGCGCCCCAGGACGTGACGGTTTTGATCCGAGGCGAGAGCGGGACTGGCAAGGAGCTCATCGCGCGGGCGCTCTACCACCACAGCCAGAGGTCGCGAAAGCCGTTTTTGGCCCTGAACTGCGCGGCCATCCCGGAGCCGCTCCTGGAGAGCGAGCTTTTCGGGCACGAAAAAGGGGCGTTCACCGGGGCGAACACGCGACGGATCGGCAAGTTCGAGCAATGTTCCGGAGGGACGATCTTTCTCGACGAGATCGGCGACATGCCGCTGGCGCTCCAGTCCAAGGTCTTGAGGCTGGTCCAGGACCAGCAGTTCGAGCGAGTCGGCGGTAATGAAACCATCCAGACCGACGTGCGGCTGATCGCGGCGACCCATCGAAACCTTGAGGAGATGGTCGCCCAAAAGGAATTCCGGGCGGATCTGTTTTTTCGGATCAACGTGGCCACGATCGCGTTGCCGCCGCTTCGCGATCGGGGAGACGACATCCCGAGATTGGCCCGGGTGTTCATCTCGCAAATGAGCGGGCGGATGGGGAAGCAAGTCCAGGAGATCGCACCCCAGACGTTGGAGATGCTCAGGCGCTATTCGTGGCCGGGGAATGTGAGGGAGTTGCAGAGCGTGCTCCGGCAGGCGATCCTGCAAATGTCGGGGCGGGTGATGTTACCGCGGTTCCTGCCGGAGTCGTTTCGGTCGGCGGTCGCGGATCCCGAGGCGGTCGCCGAGGACGAGAGCTCACTGGGTTCCTGGTTCGACGGCTTCGTCGAGGCGCGGCTTGGAGCCGAGAGCCACTCGCTCCATGATGAAGTCATGGCGATTGTCGAGCGGAGGTTGATCAAGCGGGTCCTGGAACATACCCATGGCAACCAGGTCCAGGCCGCCCGGATACTGGGAATCTCGAGAAACAACCTGCGGAACAAGATCAAATCGCTCCGGATCATGATCGAGCAAGCGGTGAATATCGGGGACGACGAGGTTGACATGCCGTCTTCTGAATGACACCCGCCCGGGCGTGGTCGGCCGGTCTCAGGCCACGTCGAGCCGTCGATCGCCCTCGAGAGCGTCCCGCAGTCGTTCGACCTCTTGCTCGACGATCACGAAAAGGCGTTTCGCCTCCTCGAGCTGGGATCCACGCGCTGCATCCTCGGCGAGCTGAACGGCGTCGACCAGCGGGCGAGCCTCGAAGTTCGACGCCAGTCCGCGGAGACGGTGCATGGCACGGGCGAAGTCACTCAGGCCCTCCCCGGTCAGGTGCAGCCTCCCTTCATCAAGATAGCGACCGGAATCCTCGAAGTAGAATCCGACCAGGTCGCGAAAGAGGCTGAGCTCGCCATTCAGGCGCCGCAGAGCCAGTTCGCGGTCGTAAGCCAACTGCGCGGTGGGAGGGTTTATCACGGA
>JAKBAP010000123.1 GCA_021808995.1 Planctomycetota bacterium
CGCCAGGAAATCCTCGTAAAAATAGAGCCAGGCGTCGGCCTTGCCCTTGCTAATCACCCCCCAGTTCACGGCGTCCAGCACGCGGGTTAGTGTTCCCAGCGAGGTTTTTAGGGTCGCGTCCTTGCCAGCGTCTTCCGTCAAGAGCCGCAGCGCGTTGCCGATCAGGGAGTTGGTCTCGGAAAGCTGCCGGGCCGCCAGTTCAAGGCCACCGGAAAGAGTGATCTCCCGGGCCCGAGCCATCAGGAGGCCAAACGTGACTGACTGGGCATAACCGTCCGCGAATTGTTCGTCGTCGGCCTCCGGAAAGAGCAGGGCTCGCCAGTCCGTCGCCAGCTCGGTCAAGGCGGGGTTGCCAAGCGAGAGTTGCTCCGTCACCTCGTCGCGAAGCAGCCGGCAGAGCCGCGCGGACACGCCCGCGAGCTCCGAGGCGCTCCTCGGCGGGATCGGATCCCAGCGAAGGAAATTGTCAAAGAGGGCGAGCAGCTCGGGCGGTCCCTGGAGACCCGCGCCCGAGGACTCCACATCCCCTGTCAGCGGCACGATGGTCCCTTCCAGCTCTCCATTCCGCCACAGGCTGAAGGCGTTCCCGTCGGTGTACAGGAGATTCGGAAGCGATTGCAGCTTGTCCCACTGATCCTTGTCGTGCCCCTTGTATTTGCGAGGATCGGCCCCTTTTCCCGGTGCCTTGACCTCGACGAACCCCACGAGCGCGCCGTGGAGCGTGATCGCGTAATCGGGGCGTGTTTTCAGGCTCGAGATCGCCGTTTCGCCGACCGCCGTCAGCGCCTCCCGGGGAAGGCCGCAAATCTCGGTCAAATCGGCGAACAGCGCCTCCAGCGGCGCGCGGAGCTGGTCCTCGGGCTCGCCGGCCGCCGAGGCGTTCGCCAGTTTTGCCTTGGCGAGTGCTCCATATCGTGAAATCGCGCCCGATCGGTCCAAGCTCATCTCTCGGTGTCCGCCTTCCGCCGCGATGTCATCCCCATCCCGATGTTCCCCCACCAACGATAACCCAGATTAGCGCCTGCTCGACGGTTTCTCGGTCGGCCTCGGTGCCTGGGCTCCCTCGGGCGCGACGGCGTGCTTAAGATCGGTCTCGACATCCTTGATCAGTTCGCTCTCGGCGCTTCGCAGTTTCGAGGGAATATCGGGGATGCTCGCGACCTTGGGATTCACTGTTGGGATAAACGCATAGGCAAGCAGCACCAGCACAATCGGGATGCACGAGGTCGCGATCCGCCGCATTGTCGAGCGTACACGATCCCAGTGGGCAAGGAGATAGTAAAGCGCGTAGGGTGGGAACAAGAAGGCCAAGCCCTGGAACAGCCCGTCCTTGAACGGCCGGATGAAAAGCGCGGCCACATCGGTCCAGAATCGTCCGTAATTGACGAGCACGACGACGACCGCCCCGGTATGCGCCAGTCCGCGATTCGAAATGACGATCGCGAAGAGCATCAGCATCAGGAATGGAACCGAGATCAGGTACGCCCAATCGTCGATGAATCGCAGGAATCTGAGGATCGAGGAGACGACTCGTCGCCATTTCACGTGGATCCAGCTCGCTGGGCGCGAGGAATCACCGCCGAACCAGCCCGCCCAGCCCCAACCTGAACGATGATCGGCGAGATGGTATCCGCGGGGGTGTTTCTGGAATTCCTCGATCTCACTCAGGCCGCGAATGACCTCGGGCGGGGCCGCCATCGGAGGATCGTCGTCAACCAGCTCAAAATCATGATGAGGTTTGACCGCCATGGGCGTGGGATGGGATGGCATCGGGTGAACATGGGCCAGGGGGCCATCGTGGTGAGTTGGTGGTTTTGGGCCAATCCATGGGCGCTCCTCCGCCGGGCTCAGGCGAAAGGTCGCCGCGGGCTCGGCTCCCTCCGAGGAATCTGGTGATCGCTCACTCACGCCCGGAATTCTCATGACATGGGCGCACCAACGGCAACGACCCTTTTTTCCCGCGAAATGGTCCTCCACGTGAAACGGCTTGCCGCAGTTCTCACACGCAAATCGCAGCATTCCAGCCCCTTTCCACGCCAGGTTCGTCGTGGCGAGCGCAAGCCCGGCCACGGCGGGGCACACACACACCACCCATCGTGTGAACACCATAACCCGGCGACCCGTTGGTTTCCATCGTGAATCACCCTCCTGGCTGGTCAGGGCAATGACGCAAAAAAACGCAACATCGTCTCGCCAAATGACGATCTCCATCACCAGAGGATGACGCGCGCTCCCCTGAGGTGGGAGTCGCGGGCTGGATCAGAGCCAGGGAAGGGAACCTCGAAGATGCTCGTCGACGCGCTCAATCGCTTTGGCATCGGTGTTCGCCTGAATCGACCGCTCGACGCATCGACGAACCGCCGGCGTGCCTGTCTCGCGGTCGAATCGCTGGAAGGCCGGCGCTTGCTTTCGTTTTATCTTGGACCCTCCATATCGCGCCAGCTTTCCACGAGCGCGGGCGTGTTCCAGATCCAAACCCAGGGCGCAGGCGCGTTCAAGGTCCGTCCCGCTGGCGGCGGCGCGATCGACCTCATCGTCTTTGGGACCAATACCGAGTCAACCCTGGATATCTCCCAGGTCCGCCCTCCCTGGCATCGGCCCGCCCGGCTCCTGACCATCCGCAAACTGGTCGTGGTCTCCGGCGAGCTTGGAAACCTGACCGCTCCGCCTGTCGAGCTCGCCGGCAAGATGACCCCGCTCCTGGGTTCGGTCGCCTCGATGGATCTGGGCGCTTTAGGTCCCAAATCCAAGGTCGACATCAGCGGCGGAGTCAGCTCAGTGACCGTGAACGCCGTCGATCTTGGCCCGACCGGCCATTTCGTGATCTCCCAGAGCATCACCGGTGTAAATCCCACCGCTCCGATACCACTCAACGGCGGATCAACCAGCACGATCACGATCGGGGGCATGATCCTTGATGGCGGCCGATTCGTCGTCGCGCCCGATACGACGGGGCCTTTCGTCGTGAACTCGAACCTCACCATCACCCACGACGGCGCTCTCTCGATCACTCGTGATCTGGCTGATGGACTGACGATCGGGGGCGATCTGGTCCTGACGGACGGCGGGCAGATCGTGGTGGGACGCAATCTCAATAACCTGTCCGTTGGTGGAAACGTGATTATCAGCCAGAGCAGCGACGGAATCGCCGTGGGAGGCGCTCTCACTGGCCTCGTTGTCTCCGGCTATTTCCAGGGGCAGGGGGGGACGGCCACCCCGTCTGTCATTGATGTAGGGGTCGGTCTCAATTTGACCGGCGTCGTGATCGCCGGGGGGCAAAGCGGGGTCGGCGGATTGATCAACGCCAACATCCGGGCGGGGGGCTCGATCAGCAACGTCGCCATCCCGTACGGAACTTACCAGAGCACCCTCACGCCCAACTCCCCGCCCAGTTGATCCGCCGCCGGACGCGTCTCAGGGGGCGGGGACGATGGGTGGATTCGCCAAGACCAGCCGGAATCCTTGCTCGGCGGATCCCGCGGCGGGCTCGATCGCGTGCGTCACGACGACGGCCTCGAGCTCGCGCGCCAGGGCCAGGACCTTCGTCAGATCCCCCTCGACCGCCTCGACCGACCGACCCTGGCGCTCGGCCAGAAAACGCGAGAGCATCCTTCGTCGGCCCTCCACCGCCCGGGCTGTCGCTTGAAGGTCGATCACCACGAAACTGGGTGATCGAGATCCACCAACCGACGCCAGCTTCTGAAATCGACTTCCAACCTCCGCGGTCCTGTCCAAGCCCAGACAATCGTCGACCACCGACCCCGATGAACCCACCACCAGCCGGCTTCCGTCCTGATCGACGGCGAAGGCAAAGAGCGCCCGCCTGTCGAAAGCCGTGACCCTCGCGCCATCCCTTTCGCTCGTCACGATTCGTGAGCCGCCGAGTCCGCGCTTCTCATCCATCGACGCGAGCGCGAGGACCGTCTTGAGCGCGTTCTCGAGCGCGTGTCCAATCATGCCCTTCTCGCGCGGTGCGTCCAGGCCGATCATCAGGCCCATCGGGAATTCGAAACCCTCCTCACTCGCCCCGTCACGGGCCGAGACCACGGGTGCCTTGAGGAACACAACCACCCGAGGCCCGAGCCCTGGAAGAATCCTGGTGCTGACATCCGTCCCTAGCAAGAGCCCGGTAAGCACGGTCTCGACATGGTCGAGCGGGATCCGCTCGGTAGGCGAGAGCAGTTCCACGAACCCATCGTAAAGCGCCTTCGCGTCAAGGTTGATCGAGGCCGCGATGATCGCGGCGGCGGGGACGCGGTCGACTCGCGGGCTGGGGACCCGTTCATCGGCCGCCCAGCGCTTCAGCCATGGGGCGACCTTGGCCGCGTCCAGGGTCTCGCACACGCGAAGCGTGATCGCCGTATCGTCCCATTCGAGCGTGGCTCCGATCCATTGGACCGCCGCGAGCGACCGCGCGATCAAGCACAGCACCCGTCGTTCGGCCGGTTTCGTGGAATCCTCGCCGGAGGGGATCAGCCGCTCCAGCCGCCGTGGGTCGAGATAGAGCCGCGCGACCGCGCCCGCGGGCATTTTCCCCTTGAGGGCCGTCAGCCGGGCCGAATCGCCAAAGCCGACGCTCGCCGCTCTGCTCGAACCCGGAGTCGTGATCGCGATCCAGCGATCGATCGCGCTTGTGACCATGCTCTCGTCACTCGAAAACGCGAAGATCCCATCGGACGTCGTGACATACCAATCGCTCGGCCGGTCCGCCGCCGCGTAAACCCGGCCATGGTAGACCACGCCCCCCCTGCGTTTCTCCAGGATTCGATCCAGCTCGCCGGTTTCCTTCTGAGATTGATCCAGCCGCTCGAGCACACGCGAAAGGAGAGCCTTATTCCGCGACTGGACGAATAGCAACCCCTGAGGGCCAGCCCCTTGGTCGGAGATTCGCAAGGCCAGGGCGGCCGCGTCGCCCAGGATCTCGTCGCGAATCTCCTCGATTCGCGAGCCTAGGATCGTCTCGATACGGTCACGAGCCCGATCGAATCGCCTATGGCCTTCGGTATCGAGCCAGGCTCGCGCGGGCGGCAACCGCCAAAGCGCCGTCGCGAGCTTGGACCCGGCGAACCGGCGGGCCTGTTCACGCAGATCCTCGACCGTCACCACGCACACCGAATTCTCCGGCGCAATGCGCAAGAGTCGATCGATGGGTCGAGGATCGGCGGCGGACGCGCGCCGAGACGAGAAGATCGCCACCAGAATCGAGAGGACGGCGAATGTTTTCATCAGCACGTCGCGATCCACGGCGGCCGAGCGGAGGCGTCCTGGGCGGAGAGACATGCGAATCTAGACCCCTTTCGTCTTCGCTGGCGACCCCGGGCGTGAAGGCCGATCGCGGGGTGGGCCGAGCCATCGTTCAAGGACGTTTCGAGCCGAGTTCGACAACGGCCGAACGCCGTCGATCAGTCGATCCCCGACCTGTTCGAGGACACCCGTGGTCCCCGCCGCATCGGGCGAGAGCAACGACAGCGACGGCGGAAAGCCACCCACCGAGAGGGTTCCGGACACGCTGGGAATGACGGACGAAGGCCCTGGTTCCAGGATCACTGGCCTTGCGAAGAGTGGACTCCCCAGCCTCGCCGCCGGATCCGAGGTCTCTCGGGCGAGATCCCAGGTCGCCAGGGCGGCCTCCGCGATCGCCTCGCCGAGCGAATCGCCAGACCGGGCAGGCGCGGGCACCACCGGGGCTTGATCGCGTCGCTCCAGGATCGGACCTCGACCACGCCAGTACCCCGACAACCCAACCGCCAGGAGGAATGAAGCCGCCACGACCAAGCGACCGAGCCAAACCCGCTTGACCCGCCGAGCCGCCGCTCGCTCGATCCGGGCCGCCAATTCCGCGGACGGACGCGAGGGAGGGGTCGCCGCGATCGCGCGAGCTAATAAATCAAAAGCCCTCGCGGTCCGTTCGCATCGCTCGCAGGAGGCCCGGTGACCCGAAAACTCCTCGGGCAGCTCCGCGCCCCCGTCGCTCGGCCAGATTCCGCCGTCGACCAGCCGATTCAGCATCTCCTCGAATTCAAGGCACGTCATGACGCCCCCTTCGCGATCGACTCCATGGCTCTTCATCCATGCATCCCGCGCCGGCCCAGATCCTCCGCGAGCTCGGCCCGTGCCCGATGCAGCCACGTCTTAACCGTTCCCACGGGACGCGAGACCACCTGGGAGATTTCGTCGTACGACAGATTTTGCTCATGAAACAAGATAAAGACGGTCCGATACTCGGGACGCAATAGCGCGAGTGCTCGCTCGAGCTCACCGGCAAGATCCTCGAAATCGCCCGAGGGAGGGCGCGGGTCGATCGGCTCGTCGGCCGGCTCGATCCCACGCTTGCCCAACCGCCGGCCACGTTGCGAAAGCGCAGTCCGACACCGATTGGCGGCAATCTCGAGCAACCAGGGCCGGATCGGGCGACCAGCGTCGAACCGCTTCATTCCGCGAATCGCCCGCAGAAACGTCTCCTGAGTCGCGTCCTCCGCGTCCTGGCGATGGCTCATCATGCGATAGCAGAGGCCAAAGACAAGCCCCTGAAACCGCTCGATGAGCATCCTCGGCGCGAGCGGGTCGCCCGCCTTGAGCGCTTCCACCAGAGCCGATTCATCCATCGCCGCCTCGACCGGCCATCCGCCCGGGTCCCGTTCCGGCCGGTTGCTCAACAGCAACCATTACCCGCCTGGATCGCCACCGGTTTCAAGATACCCTCCGATCCGGGCTCGGTCACTCTCGCTCCATCGCGCTGAGTACCTCGTCGAGCGCGACCACGGCGAAGGTGCTCGCGTAGTCGGACATCGCGTACGGAATGATCAGTTGACCCTGATGGACGACCGCGCCACAACTGTAGACGACATTGGGGACGTACCCTTCACGCTCAAGTGCGTCGGGCTCGAGCAGGGGCGTGGCTAGCCGGCCGATCACGCGGGAGGGTTCGTCAAGGTCGAGCAGAAACGCCCCCATCGCGTATTTCCGCATCGGGCCTACCCCGTGCGTCAACACCAACCACCCCTGATCGGTCTCGATCGGCGATCCGCAATTGCCGAGCTGGACGAATTCCCAGGGCTGGGTCGGCCTGGCGACCATCTCCTTGGTGTACCAAAAATGAAGGTTGTCCGAATACATCAGGAAGATGTTCTCGTTGTCCTGTCGGGAGAGCATCGCGTACAAACCCCGAACCCGCCGGGGAAACAGCGCGAACCCCTTGTTCCGAACCTCGGGGCCATTGAGCGTCCCGATCTTGAACTGGAGAAAATCACTCGTTTCCAGCATCTGGGGCAAGATCACCTTGCCGTCAAACGCGGTATACGTCGCCATGTACAGAACCGAGTCGTCCTGCTCATGAAATTGGACGAAACGGGCGTCCTCGATCCCCCCCGCCTCGGTCGGAGACGACGGAAAAATCACCCGTTCGGAAATACTCTGCTCGGGAGAATACGCGATCTCGTAGTTCGCCTTGGCCAGGGTCAGCATCCCCTGCATCACGGACTCGTGCTCGCGCTGACGGGGACGATTTTGATGTGAAATTCGATGAACCACGCTCTCAAGCTCGTCCAGCGTGAACTGGTCCCCAAGCGTTCCCAAAACCAGGCCGACAAATGGCCCGTCGATCCCAATCTCGACCAATTTGCGCTGAAAGAGCGGCGTCTCGTAACGCGTATTGGGAATCGGCTCGGGCGCGGTCACGAACCGCGTCGGCTCGTCCATGTCGATCCGGCAAGCCTGGTCGACGACTCCCGACCGAAAGGTAATCGACGACACATGCCCCTCGCCGGTCGCGCGGAGCGACACCAGGAACCGCTTCGACCCCTCCGGCAATCCCGACTGATCCGGATGCCAGACCATCGAGGGGTTAAACAGGGCCGCCGATTCCAGGGAATACTCCTGCGTGAAATACGAGCCGATCAGCGTTTTCCGGTTGTCGGAAAGCCGATGGTCGGTGAGCAGATGCGGCTTGACTCGCTCGAATCGACTCATGAAAAATGTACGGATTTTCTGATGTCGATCGCGGAATTCGTCCATCACCCGCTCGAGTAGCCGCTCGACCTCGGCCTCCGAGAGCGCCAGCACCCGCGCCAGGATCCGCTCGACTCTCTGGTTGTTCGCCGGCTCGAATGGGCGAATCACCACCCGTTGGTTGTTTGGCCGGAGCACGATCCCGGTGCGGCGAATCCGCGGGATCGGTCGTGGGACCGATTCACCGTCGGCGAGCCCCACGCTCGACGCCCTTCCAACTCCATCAAAATCGTTGACGCCCACTCGAACGCTCCTTCGCGAGCCTGGGACCGGTCCGATCGCTATCCGCCGACCGGGTTTCGAGTCACGGACGACGTGCTCTCGAGAAGTTTCATCTCGGCCAGCGACAGAAGAAAGGCAAGCGTCGATTCCGCCCCTTGATTCAGATTGAGCCGGTCTTCCTGAAGGCCGTCGCAACAGCCCCCGGACTTGGCGTCGTAGACGTCCAGGCCCAGATCGTTGCCCCCCAGGAACCACTCAAAGGCGACCCGTGCTTCCTGAATCCAGAAGGGGTCGCCCGTGAAATGATAGGCCTCGACGCAGGCCGAGACCGTCGCGTGGGCGTCCACCGGTTGCTGATCAAATCGAGCACGCTCGCCCCCCCTGGGGTAGAAACCCTTGGACCCAATCGGACGAAAGCACCCGGTCGGTGATTTCTGGATCCCCACCAGCCACCGCAAGGTCTCGATTCCGCGCTCGCCCGCCTTGGGATCCCCCCCTGAGCGGGCGCTTGCGATCAGGGCATGGGGGAGTTTGGCGTTATCGTAGACGAGCCGATCCTCGAACCAGGGCCATTCGAGGGTGGAAGTCGCCTCGAGCCGGGCCAGCAACCGCTCGGTGAGCAGGTCGCGAATCTGGCTGGCCGGCCGCGCGCCCCCAAAGCGCTCGAGATAAAGCGCCACCCCGACCAAGCAAAACGCCCAGGCTCGGGGTGAGGTCGTCTCCGCGATGCCTGGCAGCGCCAGGTCGAAGATCCCCGACGCCCAGAACTGAAACTCGCGACGCCGCGACCGACCCACGCACGCCCCCAGCGCCCAGAGCGCCCGCCCCTGGCAATCCTGTGACGGTGTCTCGTCGATCCACCGCCGATCAAAGCCGAGGAAATTTCGGAATCGAGCGAGCGACCGGTCAAACGCATGATCGAGAAACGACGCGTAAATCGTCGCCAACCGACTCACGACCGCCTTGTCTTGACCCAGTTGCTCAAGCAAGACCGTCAGCAAGATCGCGCGTGCGTTGTCGTCGGTACAATAACCCTCGTTGAAACTGCCAATGGTATAGGTGGCGTGCTGCAACATGCCCGCCGAATCAGTCATCCTCGACAAATGATCGAGCCGCAGGCCAGGCAGGTCCATCGATTGCTCGGCCAGCGTACGGACCCGGAGCGGCTTGTAAGGGACGTCCAGCAAGCTCCGTCTTGCCTTTTGAAATGAGTCCACATACGAATGGGCGACATGACTCCAGATCATTTCACGGCCCAGGCGGTAGGCTTTCTTACGCATCGCGTGCCGTCGTTGCTCGTCGCTGAGCAGATCAATGATCGCCCGCGCGAGAGCCTTTGAGTCGTCAAACGGCACGAGCACGCCCCGCCCTTCCGCCAGCAGTTCCTCCGCGTACCAATAAGGGGTCGAGACCACCGCCTTGCCACAGCCAAACGCATAGGCCAGGGTCCCCGACACGATCTGGGCCGGGTTCAGATACGGGGTGACATAGATATCGGCCATCCCCAGGAACTCGATCAGCTCGTCGAGATTCACGAACCGATTGTGAAAGCTCACGTTGGGCTTGATACCCAGATCCTTCGCCAGCCGCTCCAGGCTGATGCGATACCGCTCTCCCTGTTCACGAATCAGGCTGGGGTGGGTCGCCCCCAGCACGATATAGACGAAACCCGGGATCTCGCGAAGGATCTCGGGCATCGCGCGGAGCATTTGCTCGATGCCCTTGCTCGGTGACAAAAGGCCAAACGTCAGGGCGACAAACTTGCCCTCGACGCCAAACTGGTCCTTGTAAAAATTGGGGTCGACGAACGGCATGTCGGGGATCCCGTGCGGGATCAGGTCGATCTTGGCCTCGGGGACCTCGTAAATCTCTCGCAGGAACAACCTGGCGCGTTCCGACATTACGACCAGCCGGGCCGACGCCTCGGCGATCCGCCGCAAAACACCACGCTGATCGGGGTTGGGATCGCGGAGCACCGTGTGCAACGTGGTGACCACCGGCATCCGAAGGTCGGCCAGCAACCGCGTCACGTGGCTCCCCGCCGGGCCCCCGAAAATGCCATACTCGTGCTGCAAACACACCACGTCGGCATTGGCGAAATTGAGAAAGTCCGCCGCCCGTCGATACGAGTCGACCTCTTGCTCCTCGATCTCGAATCTCGCCTCGGCGGGATAATCATATCCCTGGGCGACATCGTTGACCGGAACCACGAAACAGTCCGCGCCAGGGTATTGGGTCGCGACCGACGTACACAGATCGTGCGTGAAGGTCGCGATTCCACACTTGCGCGGAAGGTAATCGCCGACGAATGCGATTTTCTGGATGTCGCTGCTTTTTTTCATCGGGCCAGCCGCGAGCAAGCGAGGGCTCCACGTTTATCGATGGGAATAACCCCCGGAGGCGAGGGTCATCGACCGGCTCGGCGTACAATGCGTTCCCACGAATGGGCCCGTGCCATACCCCAAAGGCGATTGCACGGCCAGTCCCGGGCGCATGCCTGGGAAATAGTTGTACGATTGAGCTCGGGGCCGCGCCGGCTCGGCCTGTGGGCCCGGTTCCGCTCGCCAGCTTGAATCTCGAGAGGCCATGCCTTCCCCTTGAGAATCCTCGAGTGCGCGGTCGGAATAGGGATGCAGGCTATTCTCGCGGATCGAGATTGGCGCGACCTTGGCGGCACCGGACCGAGCGACCGCTGGCCGTCCCGGTCCCGGCGCGGCCCCAGAGCGCGTGGTCACGCGACCGAAACGGCCACCCGTTCGTGGCCGCTGACTCGTGGACATGGACGCGCTCGCCGGCCTGGCCGTCACGGCCGTGGAGCGGCTTGGCGCGGCCTGCGCCGCCCCACGCCCTTGAGCGCGAGCCGCGTCGATTCCCAGGGATAATGACCAGCACGAGGCGAGGATCACGATTCGTGTCATTCCCATGAATCAGCCCTCCGGGTGCGAACCAACGCCTGAAAACGATCGACTTGAATTCAAATCCATTGTCCGATCCCCGCCGTCCCGGCACAAGAGGCTTGTCGGGATCCCTTGAATCTTGGCCTGTTCGCGACCGTCCCAATCATCTGGAGCGGGCAACCGATTCCGCCCCCGCCCGCCTGATCACGGAGGCGAGATGGGCCCGCCAACGGATTCTGGCATTCGTTCCGCGCGGAGGGCTTTTGGCGTGCCGGCGACTCGGAGGATCGAGGACATCCCCTTGACGGACCCGGGGCCTCGCGTGACCACGGACGTGAGTCCGTGGTCACGTGAAGCACCAACTCGTTGAGCCGTGTTTGGCGACTGCTTGGTTTCGGCTTCGCCGCATCAGGTTCAATCAAGGCTTTCCAGGAACCGCCAGAATCCGTTGGCGCACCCGGGGAGATCGGTCGTCGCGGTCGGAAAATGAGAAGGTCCTCGCATTCGCGCTCGCGAGCGATCAGAATAGCGGCATGCCAACCGCGAGTCCCGCGCTCGCATCCATCCTACCTGTTCGATTCGTGACGACCGTTTGAGCGAGCAAGCGGTCCCAACCAAGAGGAGAGTTTGTCATGGGGACAATGAGCGTCGATCGCCGACAGTTCCTGTTCGGCGCGTCGGTAGCTGGGTTCGGGGTCTTGATTCAAGGGCGCAACGGCTGGGCCGGCGGCGTCGGCCGCAACGAGACCATGCAGTTCGCCTGCATCGGCGTCGGCGGCAAGGGACAAAGCGATACCAATCACGTGGGATCGCTGGGCCACATCGTCGGCCTCTGTGACATCGATCGCAAACGGCTCGACGCCATGGGCGATCATCACAAGGACGCCAAGAAATACGCCGACTTCCGCGCCCTGCTTCACGATCTTGGGAACCAGATCGATGCCGTCACGGTCAGCACCCCCGACCACACCCACGCCCCGGCGGCGGTCACCGCCATGCGGATGGGCAAGCACGTCTACTGCCAAAAGCCGCTCGCCCACTCGGTCTGGGAAGCCCGCCTGATGCGCGAGACCGCCCGCCAAAAGCACCTCTGCACCCAGATGGGCAACCAAGGAACCGCCGATCCCGGATTTCGCCGGGGCGTCGAATTGATCCGCGGCGGCGTGCTGGGGGACGTCCATGAAGTCCACGTCTGGACGAATCGCCCCTTTCACTACTGGAAACAGGCCCCCGACATGACCGCCAG
>JAKBAP010000124.1 GCA_021808995.1 Planctomycetota bacterium
CCCGCCGCGGAGCGTCTGCTGGGGCGGCCCCGTCGCGACGTCCTTGACCTTGGGCTCCAGGCGCTCCTGGATGAATCCCCGGAAAAGGTCTCGGCCCGGCTCCTTGCTTGGGCGCGCTGCAAGGCTCTTGTACCCGGGCGACTCCGCTGGCTCGCGGGTGACGGGGGAGTCATCGATTGCCATTGCTCGGGGGGGCTCTTGAAAGCGGGGTCGAACCGCGAGCCGGCTCGAATCTTGCTGCGGTGTCAACCTCGCCAGGTCGTTGTCAGCGCGTTTGACCGGGTAAACTCCGAGGTCCTCGCGTCGCGGAGGTTGATGGCGTTTCGCCGGCAAGCCCAGAGCCAGAACGCCTACCTTTCCGCGATCGTCGAGTCGTCGGTCGACGCCATCATTGGGAAGGACCTAAACGGGATCGTCAAGAGCTGGAACCCAGGCGCGGAGCGGATCCTTGGTTACACCCGCGACGAGATGCTGGGGGTCTCGATCACGCGGCTGATTCCGAGCGATCGACTCGACGAGGAGACGCGAATCCTCTCGTTGATTCGCCGGGGAGGGCGAGTGGAGAAACTCGAGACCCTCCGTCTCACCAAGGATGGCCGGCTGATCGAGGTCTCGGTCTCGGCCTCGCCGATCCACGACCAGGCCGGCCGAATCATCGGTGTGTCCCTGATCGCGCGCGACATCACGGCGATCAAGGCTCACGAACGAGAGATCGACCGCTTGAGCCGACTCTATGCCGCCTTGAGCCAGGTCAATCAGGCGATCGTCTGGACCAACCGTCGGGAGGAACTCTTGCCGAAGGTCTGTCGGGTGCTGGTGGAACAAGGGGGCTTTCGAATGGCCTGGATCGGCTGGCACGAGCCGGGAGAGTCGTCGATCGAGCCAGTCGCCGCGTTCGGGGATGTCGATGGATACCTTGAGACGATTCGAGTCTTCGTGGATGAGCGCCCCGAAGGCCTTGGCCCAGGCGGCACCGCGTTTCGCACGGGGCGGACCTATGTCTGCAACGATTCCTTCGCGGACCCGACCACCCTTCCCTGGCGCGCGGCGTTAAAGCGTCATGGCTTCCGCGCGTCGGCGGTCTTTCCGATCCGGATGAATGCTGAGGTCCGCGGGACGCTCAGCGTGTATGCCGACCAGCCGGGCTTCTTTCAGGACCGAGAGATCGCGCTCCTGGCGGAGGCCGCGCTCGACGTTTCGTTCGCGCTCGACAATTTCGCTCGCGAGCGGAAACGACGCGAGAGCGAGCATCGCTACCGCGCGCTCTTCGACTACGCGCCCATGGGCATCCTGCTCGCGGATCCCGCGGGCACGGTGATCGAGGCCAACGCGGAGATCCGTCGCATGATCGGCGGAGACCGGGTCGAGCTCAATGGTCGGAATCTCCATGAGATCCTGTCGGACTCGGTCGAGCGGGGGGCCTGGCACGCGGAGGGTGAATCCGGCGGAAACGAACGGTTGATTCGCCGCGACGATGGCTCGGTGTTCACGGCCGAGCTGATCCAGAAGTCCTTGCCCGATGGAGCCCTCCTCGTGATGATCCGGGACGTCTCGGAGCGCCTACGAGCCGAATCCGAGCGAGTGAGACGCCGCCAGGCGGAAGCCGCGGATCGAGTCAAGTCGGCCTTCTTGGCGACAATGTCCCACGAATTGCGGACACCACTCAATTCGATCATAGGCTTCACCGGAGTGATTCTTCAGCGCATGGCCGGACCCCTGAACGACGAGCAAGCCAAGCAGCTCGAGATGGTCCGCGGCAGCGCCCGACACTTGCTCGCCTTGATCAACGACGTGCTCGACATCTCCAAGATCGAGTCCGATCAGATTGAAATCGCGCGTGAGCCCTTCGACTGGACGTCGTCCGTCTCCAAGATCGCCGCGCTGGTGGCGGCGCTCGCGGAAAGGAAAGGGCTGATCATGCGGCTGGAATGTGGGTCCGCGACGGGACCGACCCTGGGCGATGAACGCAGGTTTGAGCAAATCTTGCTGAATTTACTCGATAACGCCATCAAGTTCACCGATCGAGGCTCGGTCGCCTTGACCGCGAGGGAACACATCGAGACGGATCGGCCCTCGGCTCGGCGCGGCTTGTTGGTCAGGGTCTCCGACACGGGGATTGGCATCAAGCCAGAGGAGATGGCCGGCTTGTTTCAACCGTTTCGTCAGATTGACTCAGGCTTGTCGCGGAGCCGCCAGGGAACCGGGCTGGGCCTGGCCATTAGCCGACGCCTGGCCGAGCTCATGGGGGGCGAGATTCATGTCGAGAGTGAATGGGGGAAGGGATCCATCTTTTCCCTGACCTTGCCTCTCGAGGAGTTGCCACCATGTTGAGAGCCCGAATCCTGTTGATCGAGGATAACGAACAGAACCGTTATCTGGCCCAATTCCTCCTCGAACGGCGCGGCCATGAGGTCATTCCGGCGGCGACCGGGCCGATCGGCCTGGAATTGGCGGTTCGAGTTCAGCCGGATTTGATCTTGCTCGACATCCAGTTACCGTGCATGGACGGGTACGACGTGGCCCGCGCTCTCAAGGCTGATCCGCGGTCACGATCGGTGCCAATCATCGCGGTGACATCCTACGCCATGCCGGGTGATCGAGAGAAATGCGCGGAGGCCGGCGCGGAAGGCTATCTCGAGAAGCCAATTCACCCCGAGACGTTCGTTGACGAAATCGAGCGGCACCTGCGGTCCCCGCCGCGCCAGGACGACCCATGACGCGACCGGTTCGCCGGTGTTTCGCCGCGGAAAACAGCCCAGGTCGAGTCACTACCAACGAACGCGCGCGGACCGATCCAGGGTAGGAAGCAAAAGGGTCGGGTTGACGAGGGTTTGGAGACATCATCATGGCCGTGATCCTGATCGTTGACGACCGGCCGATGGATCGCCAGTATTTGCGAGTCCTGCTCGAACACGCGGGGCACATGGTGGTCGAGGCGTCAAACGGGTCGGCGGCCCTGGCGATGGTCCAGACCGAGCGGCCGGCACTGATCATCACCGATGTCCTCATGCCGACGATGGACGGCTTTACCCTGGTCCGCGAATTGCGAACGATCCCCGGAGTCGCTTCCACGCCGGTCATCTTTTACTCGGCCCAATACGAGCGCAGGGAGGCGTATTCACTCGCGCGCGCCGGCGGCGTGGTCCATTACCTCACCAAGCCGGCCGAACCCGCGGAACTCATGGAAGCCATTGAGCAATCGCTCTACGCGGACTTCGACCAGAATCTCGTTCCGCCCTCCGACGAATTCGATCGACTTCACCTCCGATTGCTGACCGACAAGCTCGCCAGCGAGGTCGATCGACTCGAGGCCGCCCATCGACGGCAAGCCTCGCTGGCGGATCTCAGCCGCCGAGCACTCGAGGGAGCGGAGCCTAGCGCGCTCATGCGCGAGACCGCCACGCTCCTGTCGCAAGTCCTCCAGATGGAATTCATCTTGATTCTCGAGCTCAATCCCAACGGCGACGGGTTCCTGGCTCGGGCCCTCGTTGGGGTCGACGAGGGAACCCTCGGCCAGGCTCCCCTGCCCCTGGACGCCGATTCCCTGTTGGGTTGCTCACTTGGTCAGAATGAACCATTGATCATAAGCGACTTCCACGTCGAGAGCCGCTTCGGAGCGCCCGCATTCCTCTTGAACGAGGGGGTAACGAGCGGGATGAGCGTCATGATCCCCGGTCACGATCGACCGTTCGGTGTCTTGGTATCGATGACCGCTCGACCGCGGATGCCGACGCGTGGCGAGAGCGACTTCCTCCAATCCGCCGCCAATCTGCTGGCCTCCGCCATCGAGCGTCGGCGGGTCGGTCTCGCCCTTGAAGAGCACGCCGAGCAACTCCGCGAGCTCACGCGAACCCTGCTGGGAGTCCAGGAAGCCGAGCGCGGACGGATCGCCCGCGAACTTCACGACGAGATCGGTCAATCCCTGACCGCCCTCAAGATCAACTTTCAGAAAGCCCTCCATGACCCCGAGGCGCTTGCCGAGGTTTTCAACGAGTGCATCGGCATCGTCGACCATACCCTCGCTCAGGTTCGCGGGATGGCGCTCGACCTTCGCCCCCCCGTGCTCGATGACCTGGGCTTGGTCGCCGCCTTGCAATGGTATGTCGAGCGGCATGTTGAGCGAACCACCCTGGCTGGCCACTTCATTACCGATCTCGACGAGATCCGGGTCGACCCCGAGGTCGCGACCGCCTGCTTCCGAGTCACCCAGGAGGCGCTCACGAACATCGCCAGACACGCCCGAGCCGAAGGCTTTCGTGTCGAACTTCGCGCGAGCCCGACGGAACTGCTCCTGATTGTCCGCGATGATGGCGTTGGGTTTGACCCCATCGCGGCCTTGACCGGCGCGTCGCAGGTCCGGAGCCTGGGACTGGCGGGAATGCGCGAGCGAGTCGAACTGGTTGGTGGACACATCGAATTCCGGAGTGAACCCGAGGCCGGAACCGAGATCCGCGCGGTCTTCCCAAGCATCATGGAGTCCGCTCGCGAGACCGATCTCCCGGAGGTGCCAGTCGAATGACCCTGATCCGAGTGGTGATCGCCGACGACCACACCTTGCTCCGCGCGGGCCTGTGCGGTTTCCTGGCGAGTCTCGACGGCATTGAATGCGTCGGCGAGGCCGCCGATGGGATCGAGGCGATCACCTTGATCGAGTCCCTCCGACCTGATGTCCTCATGACCGACATCTCAATGCCAAGACTCGATGGCCTCGGGCTGACGACGGCCGTCGCGCGCGACTACCCGTCGACCCGGGTGATCATCCTCTCGATGCACACGGAAAAACGGTACGTCGAAAAAGCGCTCCAGGCCGGCGCGATGGGTTATCTGGTCAAGGACTCGGGCACGGCCGAGGTCGAGCTGGCGGTCCGTTCGGTCGCGCGCGGGGATTCGTATCTCAGCCCGACGGTCTCCAGGCACGTGGTGAGCGAGTACGCCCGCCTGACCGAGGCCGAAGCCGCGCAGGATCCACTCACTCCCCGCCAGCGCGAGATCCTCAAGCTCATCGCGGAAGGATTGACAACCAAGGCGATCGCCCGTCACCTGAAGATCAGCACCAAGACGGCTGATACCCACCGCGTGCAACTGATGGATCGGCTGAATATTCACGACATCGCGGGCCTGGTTCGCTACGCGATTCGCACCGGCCTGGTCGACCCAGATGTCTGAGTTTTTTCAAAGTGAGTGGAATACTGACTCCTTTCTCAGGTGGATTCCCGAGAGACACCGAGACGATCACATCCCAGAATTGCATTGAAGGCTGGATGAGGCGATCGACGTTGATCGCCTGGCCTGACAGAGTTCGTCACCCTCACGTGACGGAAAGTCATCCACGAGATCCGGGCGGTCGCGTCAATCGACGATGTTGTCGGGAGACCAGGGCACAATGAAGTCGCCGGCCGCCCGGAACCGTTCTCGGACCCTTGACGACCCAGGTGGAATCCCAAGGCCAGGTGGCCTTGATTCTGGAGGCCCCGCCATGCACGCATTATTTTCCCGGGAACCCGATCGCCTGATCGCCGAACCGCCGTGCGAACAGAATGCGGCGTTGTCTGACCTGGTTCGCCATCTCCTGGCCGTTGTCGAACGGCTCGAGTCGGGAGAACCTCCCGCTGACGCGGATTGTGACGACTCCGGTTGCTGGCGCGACGAATCTTATCTCTACGTCGAAACCACCATTCCCGACGCGGATGATCGTGATCTCGATGTTTCGGTCCATCATGGTCTCGTGATGATCAGGATATCGCGATGAGGACCTGGCTGGAACAGGCCAGAAGAGATGCCAGGCCAATCCATCACAGGGTTGACACCTAGCCTTTCGTCGACAAAGCTATTGTTCAGGCCGAAGTGGCGGAATGGCAGACGCGCCGGACTCAAAATCCGGTGGGGTAACACCCGTGTGGGTTCGAGTCCCACCTTCGGTATTTAGCCGCGGCGATGGCACCTTAAGTCTTTTCCCCGAAGAGGACTTTTGCGAGATAGCCGTCGTCCCACCCCGCGGTGAGTCGTTTGCTCTTGATGCCGATCTCGAGCGTCGTCGCGTTTTTCAGGATGCTCACCGCGGCGCGCCGAGGGCCGCTGAACTTCGCATCCGCGGGGCCTAGCCTGGCGCGAACGATCCGGCGGTTTCCGCGGAACGGAGCGGATCAAGCCGTAATGAACCGCTTCCATCCCTTGGCCTCACTCTTCCGTTTGATGGCGACGACCAGTCACCTCGGCGAGGAGATCGCCCTATGGAACAGAAGCCGGGCTGCCGGGCGAGTGCCGTTTGCGTTGTCGTCGGAGTTCGTGATAGTCTCGTACAAACCGCGCATGACGGAGCGGGAGCGTTGCTACCGGCTCCCGTGGCGAGGCCGATCCTTCCCGACAAAGGCATTGGCGGAATGAGAATTCTGGTCGTCGAGGACGAGAAGAAAACGACCTCCTATCTGCGTAAGGGCCTAACGGAACACGGGTTTGCCGTTGACGTCGCCGCCGAGGGATCCCAGGGGCTCAGTTGCGCGCTTGCCGACGCCTACGAGTTGCTGATTCTAGACGTGATGCTGCCCGGCCGAGACGGTTGGTTTGTCCTGCGTGAGCTGCGCCGTGCCGGGAAGGATATGCCGGTGTTGATTCTCACGGCCCGCGACGCGATTCACGACCGCGTCAAAGGGCTCGAGCTGGGCGCGGATGACTATCTGGTCAAGCCGTTCGCATTCTCGGAATTGCTGGCTCGTGTCCGCTCGATCTTGCGCCGGTCGGCCGGGCGGACGCCGGAGCAGATCCGCGTTGGTGACCTGGAGATCGACGTGCTCCGCAGGCAAGCGACTCGGGCAGGCAAACCGCTCAACCTGACGCCGACCGAGTTTACTATCCTGGTGCTGCTAGGCAAGCACCGCGGGGAAGTCCTCGCGCGCTCGCTGATCGCCGAACACGTTTGGAACGTGCAACCCGACGCCGGCTCAAACGTCGTCGACGTGCATGTGCGCCGGCTGCGCTCGAAGGTGGACGACCCGTTCCTACAAAAGCTGGTATACACGGTCCGTGGCGCGGGCTATGTCCTTCGCGCGGGCGACTGAGCGGTTACCGATGAGGCGAGACCACCCCTCCGCCGGGCCCACTTGGTCGCTGGCGGCCCGGCTGACGGCCTGTTACGCGGCGACTTCCTTTCTGTTGGTCCTCTTGTCGAGTGGCTTTTTGTACCGCGTCCTGGTCAACAACCTCGACCGCGAGGACGATGAATTCCTGGCGGACAAGGTACGAATCCTCCAGGCGCTACTTTGGGAGAAACCGGACGACGCTCAAGCGTTGCGGCAAGAGGTGGAATGGGAACGCAGGGCGAGTCTACCCGAGCGTTATAAGTTGCGTGTCCTGGACGACGGCGGCACCACGATCCTGGAGTCGCCAGGGATGAGTGACCTGCTTGGCCCCAATCTCTTCCCGGAACCGCCGGCGTTTGGCCACGCGCTGGGGCCAGGAGTAGACGTCCGGGCACCGGGGGGGCGGTCGTTTCGAGTGCTGACCGCGCGGGCCGCCGTCGGCCCCCCTCCCGCGGTGGCGCGCGTCCTGCACGTGGCCCTGGATCGCACCGCCGAGGAGGAACTGCTGACGCGATACCGGGCGCGGCTTTGGATCGTCCTGACGCTCGCGATCGCCCTTTGCGCGGCCGCGGGCCACCAAATCGCGCGCCGGGGACTGCGCCCGGTCGCGGCCATGAGCGAGACGGCAAGTCGCATTCGCTCGACTTCGCTCAGAGAGCGATTCGAATTGCCGGGACTGCCCGCCGAGCTGTTTCTCTTGGCCGGCGCGTTCAACGAGATGCTTGACCGGCTGGAAACGTCGTTTCAGCGGCTCACTCAGTTCTCGGCCGATATTGCCCACGAACTACGGACGCCGGTCAACAATCTGCGTGGCGAGGCCGAGGTGGCCCTGGATAAAACCCGCACCCCGGACGAATACCGCGACGTCCTTGGTTCGTGCCTGGAGGAGTGCGAGCGGCTGGCGCGCTTAATCGACAGCCTCCTTTTCTTGGCCCGCGCGGAGGACCCTCAAACGCAAATCGAGCGTAGGCCGTTGGACGTGACGCGGGAGCTGGAAACCGTTCGCGCGATGTACGAAGCGACCGCGGTGGAGGCAGGCGTCCAGTGGACGGTTGTCGCGGACTGTGCCGCCCACGCGGAGCTCGACCGCGCGCTCTTTCATCGAGCCGTCGGCAATCTGGTGGCGAATGCCCTCGCCCACACGGGTCCGGGTGGTTCGATCAGGCTAGCCGCGTCATTCGACGGTGCCGCCCTGCGTGTCGAGGTTTCCGATACCGGCTCTGGGGTCCCGCCGGAGCACCTGCGGAAGGTCTGGGACCGGTTCTACCGGGCGGACGCGGCGCGCTCCGGCGAATCGGGGCGCACGGGACTCGGTCTGGCGATCGTCAAGAGCATCGTGACACTCCACGGCGGATCGGTCGAGATGACAAGTGAGGTCGGCCGGGGTACGAGCGTTTCGCTCCGTTTCCCACTGAGTAGGGCACCGGACGACTGACACGCGCGAGATCGATGGCAGCCCTCGCGACTCGCGGCCAATCCGGAATCGCGGGCATTTGTTGCCCAGTTTACACAAAACTCCGATGTCGCTTGTCTTGCGGTTGGTCCAACTCCGTGATATGTTGCAACATTACGTTTTCGTAATCTAGCGCGACGGTCGAAGCGGGAGAATGAACGATGATCCGAAGCGTGAGCCGGCGCTCGGGGTTCACCCTGATCGAGTTGCTGGTGGTGATCGCGATTATTGCGATCTTGATCGCGCTTTTGTTGCCGGCGGTCCAATCCGCCCGCCAAGCCTCGAGACTCGCGAGCTGTAAGAATAATTTGAAGCAAATCGGTCTGGCGATGCACGGTTTCCACAACGCGCAGGGCACTTTCCCGGTCGGCTACTACGACCCCACGCCTTGGCCGCCTGGTAATCAGACTCCGCAGGGCCTGGACCACGGGCCGGGCTGGGGCTGGGGTGCCTTGATCCTGCCCTATCTGGAGCAGAGCAACGTGTTCAACCAGATGAACTTTACCCTTGATGTCGGCGACCTCTCGAATTCGACCATAATCACCACGCCCTTGAGCTCCTTTATCTGTCCTTCGGATTCTACCTATGTAAGCACGTTTACCATCACGAGCAATTCTCTTGCCACGAACGTGGGACCGTCGCCGACTGGCCTCAACAGTTGGGTGCTGGCGACGGGCAATTACGTGGCTTGTAACGGCAATGACGGTGTGGACTGTTTCTGCACGCCTCCGCACACCGGTTCCTTTCTCCGCGCCATCAAGGGGTTTAGCGTCTCCGCGATTACAGATGGCCTGAGCAATACGTTATTCGTCTGTGATCGCCCCTTTTCCCTGTCCGATAGCTCGTGGGCCGGCTGTCCCACGGGCGCGGCCAACCCCTTCAAGCGGGCACCGGGGAATTATGGCGCTGAGCCTACCCTCTTGATGTGCCACGCCGGGCGAACAGGACCCAACAGTCCGGGCGTCTTCGACGCGGATTCCACCTGGAGTCCACATGCCGTCGGTGTGCCGTACCTGCTTGGCGATGGCTCGGTTCGCTTTATCGGCAACGCGATCGCCATACCGACCTGGATGGCCCTTGCAACCCGGGCCGGCGGAGAAACCTTCAGCGCCGACAGTTATTGAACGGGCTTTCGCACCTGAGGAACGGCAATGCGCTACTCGTTGGCCGCGATCGGCATCGCCTGCTTCTTGCTCATGAACGCCGGCTGTTCTTCCGAGATCATGTCGGGCGCGGCTTATCGTGTCTCGATCATCGCCAAGGACGAAGCGGGTAAGCTCAAGCCGCAAGGGCCGAGCATTCAGGTTGCAACGGCTAGCGTCCAATCCGAGCAACAGCTTACGCACGAAGGCCAGACGCTTTCTCTCTTGGTCCGCAAGACGCAGTATGGCAGGGCGACCTTCGAGGTGACATTTCCCGACCGGCTCACGCACATGTTCCAGGTAAAAGACGGCGAGACCAAGGACATCCTTCCCAAGCGGCAGAAACTCGGCGTCCGAGTCGAGCTTCAGCACTCCAACTAACCCGGAAGGAAATATACGGTGCGAATCCCGAGTCGGCTCGATGAGTCGAGCCTCGGCCCGGAAACTCAGAGAGATCACATCATGGCTCCGAATGCCGGCGGCGGTAACCCGCGTGATCTGTCGCGACGAGGGATTGCGTTTCGGGTGGCCCTGCTCGCCTCTTTGCTGGTCGGGATTGTGTTGATCGGAGCCGTGGGCTACCGGCGGGTTGTTCCTGCCGCGACGCCCAACCGCAAGGTTCTGGCTCAATCCCTCCTGACGGCGATCCGAGATGGCGACCACGCGGCCGTTCGGGCTCTCCTGGACCAAGGGGCGAACGTCAATGCGCGGAACGGTTTGAGGGACACGGCCCTGATGCAGGCCACCCTCAATTCGGATCGAACGATGATGAGGCTCCTGTTGCAGCGCGGCGCGGATGTTCACGCACGTGGCGTGTATGACGTGACCGCGCTCCATCGGGCGCTGCACGATCCAAACAAGGTAAAGCTACTGCTTCTCCATGGTGCCCGCGTCGATGAACGCGCCATGGTTCTTGCCGCCATGTCCGCCGGCTCCCGTGAAACGCTTGAGTTGCTGGCCGCGGGTGGTGGTCGAGTTACCGCGAATGTCGGTGGATACACGGTCCTCATGGCCGCCGCCTATAGTGGCGACCTCGACGCGGTGACCTGGTTGGTCGAGCGGGGCGCGGATGTCAACGCCCGGAGCGAGGCCGGTTGTACGGCGCTCAATGGTGCCGCGATTTCCGGAAACGCGGCGATCGTGAAGTTGCTCCTGGATCGAGGCGCGGACCCCAACATTCGCTACCAGGAGCCAGATTCGATCGGAGATTTCCAGACTCCCCTGATGAACGCCGCGTGGCATGGTCATGGGGAGTGCGTGGCGCTGCTCATCGAGCACGGAGCCGACGTCAACATTCAGGGAGGTCCGTTCGGCCGATCGCCCGTTCTTTGCGCCGCCACCACCGGAAGCGAAGACACGGTGCGCCTGCTTCTCGCCAGAGGAGCGAATGTCGACGCGAAAGATTGGAAGGGTGACACGGCATTGGATTGGGCCATGTCGCGGGGCAACACGAGGATCGTTGAATTGCTTCGTCAAGCAAGCGCCAGAAGCCACTCCAAGGTCGCGGTCGGACAAGCCCCATCACGCACAAGAGATCGCCCGCGCTTGCGGCAACGGATCGACGACGATTCGATCCGCGAAGCGGTGGCCGCGAGTTTGCGTCCCTTGCAATCAAGTGGACGCACGATCACTAAAACCCGGAAGTGCGTCACCTGTCACCAGCACTCGCTGGTGGCCATGACGGTCGGACTGGCGCGAAAGCACGATTTCGCCGTGGATGAGGAAATCGCCGCCGAGGAACGCGACCAGGTACGGAGATTTCTGGGTCGGAAGGCTCCGACGCTCCTTCTCGGAGCGGATCTCGATCCCACGCTCGCGGCTTATAGCCTGGTGGGTTTCGCCGCCGAGGATCAGCCGCCCGACGCGCTAACCGATGCCTTGGTCCATTATCTGGTGCTTCACCAGCATCAAGACGGTCGTTGGCCGACCGAGGCGTATCGTCCCCCTGAGGACTCCAGCTCCTTCCTGTTCACGGCCCTGGCTGTCCGCGGTCTTCAGGCCTACGCGCCAAAAGGGCGCAGCGCGGAAATCGCCGCGCGGATTGCCAGGGCTCGCTCTTGGTTGCTCTCCGCGCGGCCTGGTGAAACCGTGGAGAGCGCGTTCCAACTTCTTGGGCTCAAATGGGCCGAGGCCGAGACTCAGCGTGTCGAGATCGCCGCTCGCCTTCTCATGAATCAGCAACGAGAAGACGGCGGCTGGGGCCAGTTGCCGACGCTCCCCAGCGACGCCTACGCCACCGGCCTTGTCCTGGTCGCGCTGCACGAGGCAGGCGCGTTGCCGAGCGATGCCCCGGCCTATCGCCGCGGCAGCGATTTCCTGCTGAAAACGCAGTTGGACGATGGTTCATGGTACGTGCGGTCGCGCTGCTTTCCCGTGCTGGAGTTTTCCAGTAGCGGTTTCGCGCATGGGAGGTCGCAGTTTATCTCGGCCGCGGCGACGTGCTGGGCAACGATGGCTCTCATCGATACCCGACCTTGAAACCTCTGGGATTCCAGGGGACATCCACCATTCCTGATGACCGAGTCCTTCTCACGATAGGGAGACTGGAGATCGTTGGAATTCTTCCCTGCCGGCATTCGCGACTGGGCCGCAATGACGGACCGATGACGGAAAGCCTCTGAGACCGGGTGATTCCGTGGGCGACATGCACAAGAGTGCGATTCGCGTTAAGAAACCAGACGCGCTCG
>JAKBAP010000125.1 GCA_021808995.1 Planctomycetota bacterium
GATCGCCTCGGTTTGGAATGAATTTGAATTGCCCGGCCAGTTGACCTTCGAGGAATTCTTTCGCGGCCGACCCATGACGGTCATCCTTCGCGTGGACGGACGGACCAGGATCAGACGACGGGTTGATGCGTCCGATCAGCCTCCCTTCACGGCCGATGAAGTCGAGATCGGTCAAGTCGCGAAGCGAGGCTATTCATTAGACGAGGCCACGATCGAATTCGAAAGCGACGACTCGATCGTCACCCATGGTGGCACTCATGACCATAAGCTCTCGGAGCCGAGGGTGCTCAGGCCCGCGCACCGGTCGCCCCTGGACCTCTGGTGGCCGCGGAGTGCCGGGATGGTGATCACGCTCTCTGTCATCGTGGAGCTGGGGCGGCTCGTGCTCGGTCACGCTCCCGGCGTGGGTGGCCGATCGCCGGACTGATTGCGCAGGCGGTGGACCCTGCGGACACGGCGGCGGACCTGCCGGGTGGCTCGGGTTGAGCGAAGTCGGGTCATCCGGCCCACCAGAAAGCGATGACCCCGCCAGTGGATCCGGCGGTTGACGATGGCGTCGAACCAGACGGGCAGGAGCAACAGATCCTTGGCCGGTGATAAGAGCAAGTCGCGCATTCGGGGAAACGAGCCCCGCAGCCATCGCGTTTGAACCGCGTCGCGAACCATGCCCATGCCAACCAGGCAGAGCAAGCCACCCCAGGCGACGCCTGACTCACCCGAGAAGGCCCAGACCACGCCGACAGCGGCCGGGTTGGCCGCCGGCTCGATGGCGAAGGCCAGGGGGGCGACCCGGCGACGAATCTTGTACCACCGCGAATGCCGGTTCAAGAACCAGCGAAAGCTGCGCTCGCGATTGACGTTCTCGATTACATGATGGCTGAGCTTGATCTCGTAGCCGGCCTGATGCACGCGAATGCCGATGACTTGATCCTCGGCCAGGACGTTGCGGACCGCCGCGAAGCCGCCGATCGCACTCAAGACCGAGCTCGGGATCAACATCGATTTGCCGACCACGCACGTCGCCCCCACGAGCGAGGCCGCCGCCACGCCCCCGGCGATGAAACCGTTGAGCTCGAGATTCTCCATGACCGCCCCGGCCGACTCCTCGCCGACACCCACGAAGATGTTGCTGACCAGCCCGACCTTGGGCGAATCGAGATAGACCACCGTCTCTCGCAGGTACGAGGGCCTCGCCCGGACGTTGGAATCGCTGATCAGGATCAGGTCGTACTTGCGAACCCGGTCCATCGCCGCCAGGTTTTGCACCTTGGGATTGAGCCCATACGGCGGGCAGCCCGCGATCACGGTCGCGTCCTGGTTGGGAAACTCGCGGCGGAGCGATTCCACGACGGAGATCGCCGGGTCGTTGGCGTCCGCGACGCAAAAGAGCAGCTCGTAAACGGGATAATCGAGCTGGAAGAAGCTGCGAAGATTTTGCTCGAGCTCCTCGTCGAGCCCCTTGAGCGGCTTGAAGATCGACACTGGCGGAAGGTCGACGGGCTCGATCCTGCGCGCGCGGGTCGCCCAGAACAGGCTGGCCATCGACCAGACCGTCGTCACCACGGTCACGATCGCGACCAGGCCCAGGAGCAAGTTGACCGCTTCGAAAGAGGACATCCCATGAACTCCAAAAACATCCAGTGGCGATTATGAAAACCAGGCTGACGGGCTCGCCAGGAGGTTCTCCCTCCCTGTTCGTCGCGTTATGCCTTCCCTAGGGTGCCTTGGGCTTCATACGCAAAACCATCGCTCCCTGACAGCAGGGGCAGACCTGCGGATAGCGAACGCGAATCACGCAGACGTCGCACTCATAGCCTGCGCTCTGAAACTGTCCTTCATGCTCGATCAGGAACGTGATGACCTGGACGTAGGGCAATCCGGGGAAGCGTTTGGCCTGGATCTGGACCCGGCGGTCGCGGAGTCGTTCGTCGACGAAGAGGGCCCGGCTGGCGTCGTCGGAGATCAAGGGGGTGACCGATCCGTCGTCGGAGAGCAAGACGACCTGCTTCGCGATCGGGTCGGGATCAGCCTGGACCGGGACGCCCTTGGCCTTGAGCGCGGCCGCGAGGGTGACGACTTTACCCTCAAGGGGTGGGGGCCCCTCGAACGCGGCTCCGCTCGCCACGCCAGCCATCGCCACGGCCCAGACCGCGAACCCGCGCCGACTCTTGAGGATCGCCACGCGTGCGACTCCCAACCGTTGATCGCCAAATCCTTCACGACTTAAGCTTGATACTGACGAATATGGATTATACCAACGGCCCATTGTTTCACCAAGCGCAATCGTTTGGACCAGACGGCTGGCGAACCGACGATGGCTGACGTATTCTCGGGCGAACGGGCGAAATTCAACCGGCGGCGAATGAAACCGCGGCTTCGTTCGTTTGAATGAGTGGTCCCTGTCAAGGAGCGAGATCATGCCCGTGAAATCGTCTGGGGTGGCGACGGCGCTTTTCATTCTAGCGCTCGCGATCCCCGCCGGGGCTCAGGATGTTCCGAAACAGCCCGCCGCGGCCAAGGCCGACGCCGCCGACCCCACCGCGAGCGCCCGCAACCGCATGGTCGATCGCCACCTGGCCGAGCGCGGGATCAAGAACCCCCTGGTGCTCAACGCCTTCCGAACCGTCCCCAGGCACAAGTTCCTGCCCCCCAAGACCCAGCGACAGGCTTATGACGACGAATCGATCCCGATCGGCGAGGGGCAGACGATCACCCCTCCCTACGATGTCGCCTTCATGACCCAGGTGCTCGATCCCAAGCCCACCGACCGGGTTTACGAGGTCGGGACCGGCTCGGGCTATCAGTCGGCGATTCTGTCGCGAATCGTGAAGGACGTCTACTCGGTCGAGATCAAGGAGCCGCTCGGCAAGCGCGCCGCCCTGGTCCATCAAGAGCTCGGCTACTCCAACATCCACACCCGGATCGGCGATGGCTACGAGGGCTGGCCAGACGCCGCCCCATTCGACGCGATCATCGTCACCTGCGCTCCGCGAAAGATCCCTCAGCCGCTGATCGATCAGCTCAAGGACGGGGGCCGAATGGTCATCCCGCTCGGCGACCGGTTCACCCAGACTGTTCATTTGATTACAAAGAAAGATGGCAAGCTGACCGACCGCGAGCTTTCCCCGACGCTGTACGTCCCGATGACTGGCCGGGCCTTGCGCGAGGCCGCCGCCAAGAAAACCAAGACGCCCCCGAGCGAAAAGTCGCAATGAACGAACATGGATCGCAACCGAGCCCGTGGTCCGCTCGATTTCAGGCCAAGGGTCTGGCGGGCGTCATTTGCCTGGTGATTCTCGTGGTTGGGCTTGATCATGCGCGGGCTCAGGACGAGCCTTTGATCGAGCGCCCGCCCCCCCCCACCTTTGACGATTTCGAGACCGATCTCAACAAGGACGGCATCCCCGACGGCTGGTACAACGCGCGCGAGCTCACTTACATCGCCGATGAAGGCAAGACCGGCCCCCATTTCGTGCGATTTCAGGCCGATAAGCCTGGTCGACCCGCGCGATTGAGCCGGGCCTTCGGCGTTGATGGCAAGAAGTTCGAGGCGATCGTGCTGCGGGCGTGGGTGCGGGGGTCGAACATCGGCGCGGGGGACCGGGAGGGGGCGGATCCGTCGCTGTTGATCGACTTTCTCGGCGTCCAGCTCCACCACCTCTCGCGCGGGGTGATGGGGCCGTGGAGCAAGACCTTGAGCGAGCGCTGGATGCGCGTCGCCAAGCGGATCCCGGTCCCACCGGAGACCAAGGACGCGATCATGACGATTGGCCTCATGGGCTCGACCGGCACGATGGATGTCGACGGCTTCGCGATCGAACTGATTCCCCGCGAGAGCGAAATCCTGACGACCAATCTCGTCGTCAACGGTGATTTCGAGCTCGGCGACCCCGCCCCGGCCCACTGGTACACCAATAACGACGCCCACCGGATCTCGCCGGGGTTTCGCTCGGATTCGGCGGTGGTGCTTGAGCGCTCGCGCTCTCGGGTCTTGACGGGGCTTGGGATTCCCGTCGAGCCGTTCGACGCGATTTCGCTGTCGGTGATGGCGCGTGCGATTGGGCTCAGGGGGGGTGGTGGGGCCTACGCGGCGTTCTTTTTCCTCGATGACTACGGCCAGCCGATCCCAGGCCACGAGCGTGGGGACGTGGTGATGCAATGGTCTGGAACGAGCGCCTGGCGGCGTGAGGAAGGGCAAGCTCGGGTGCCCGCGGGGGCGGTTCGCGCGGTCGTGCAATTCGAGAAGACCGAGGCCGGCGGCTCGCTCCGCATCGACGACGTCCTTGTGACCACGCTCCCGACCCCGGACGCGGGGGCATGGTCTCCCTACCACGTCGCCGACGACACGTCGGACTGGCGGCCGATCCCTCCCGCGGAAGCCATCCAGCCCGCGAGCGCGCTCGATTTTTCGTTCCTGCTCAAGCCGCCGGCGGGTGACCAGGGGCGGGTCATCGTCAAGGATGGCCGGCTCTCGTACGCGAGCGGGGGCCGGGCTCGATTCTGGGGGGCGGGGCTGATTTCGCCGGCCGCGTTTCTGGACCCGGCGAGGGCCGACGTGATGGTCGACCGATTGGCGCGATCGGGCTTCAATCTCGTGCGGCTGGGCGAACTGGACTCCGCGCAGGGACCTGGGCGGGGACTTTTCGACGACACCCGGGATGATACCAGGACCCTAGATCCCGAGGGGCTGGCGCGACTCGACCACCTGACGGCCGCGCTCAAGAGCCGGGGCGTCCATATCGCGATCGAGCTCCAGAGCAGCCGTCGATTCCGGCCCGACGACAAGGTCGCCGCCGCCGGCCAGGTTGGCGCGGGGGGTGGGCCCGCCGCCATCATCAACCCCAACCTCGAGCGCCTCTCCCTGGAAACCGCCCAAACCCTGTTCAACCACGTCAATCCCGAGACCAAGCTGGCCTGGAAAGACGAGCCGGCCGTGGCCTGGATCACGCTCAAGGGGGAAGTTTCGCTCTTCAATCTCATTGACGGCTCGGGCTGGTTGCCGGGCCCTTACGCGCGCGAGCTTCAGACAATCGCCGAGAAAACGCCAGGGAGCGCGGGCCGGCGGCTCTGGGAGATGCTCGAATCGGCCCATGCGAGGCGGCTCGCGGAGGCGCTCCGGGCCGACCACGTGACCGCGCCCATCGCCGGGGTCTCGCACTGGCGGCGCGAGCCCGAATTCGTCGCCTCCCTGGTCGGCCCGGGCCAGGATCTGATCGAGGACCGCCTTTTCTGGGTCGCCCCTACCGGTATCTCGCCCGACCTTCGGTCGACGCTCTGGAGCCGGCCCAGCGAGAGCCTGGCCGCCGCCGCCAGCCAGAAACGCAAGACCGACCGCCCTTATGTCGTCGGCCAGTGGTGCAACCAGACCTCGGGCGCGTGGTCGTTTCCCCATGAGGCGGCCGACGTGCTCATGGGCGCTTACACCGCCGTCACGGAAGACTGGGATGCGCTCGTGCGGCGGGGTGTTTTCGTCTTTCCAAGCACCTGGGGCGATGGGCCGGTCGGCACCGTCGGCGGCGAGGATATCTTTCAGATCGCCGAGGTCTTGAACGGCAGCCCCCATGTCCTCGCCGTCCTGCCCCACGCGGCCTCGCTCTTTCACCGTGGTCAGACCCTCGCCAAGCCCGTCGTCACCCGCGCGCGAACCGGGCCAAAAACCGCCGCCAAGACCCGCAAGCCGAGCGCCTCTCGCTGGGACCCGGCCCATGGCCGGCTCGTCATCGATACCCCACATACCCAGTGCCTAGTCGGCTGGCTTGGCGGCGAAACCGCGACCCTGGGTGATGTCGAGCTCGGCTCGGATAATCCCTTCGCCGTGATCGCCGTGAGCTCCGCCACCGACGATCCGATCGCCAGCTCCAAGCGAATCCTGGTCACCGTGATCGGCCGTGTCGAGCCGGGCAGTCTCCGTTTCGTCGACGGCTGGAAACGGACCGTCGCGGATCCCGGCCGACCTCCCTTTCTCTACGAGCCCGTCCGGGCCAAGGTCACCCTACGACGGTCGGGCGTCCTTCACGGCTACACGCTCGATTCCAGCGGACGCCGCGCGGGCCCGGCTTCGTTTGATCGGACGGCCGCCGGCGATGCCTTCGTCCTCGAGGTTAACGGCAAATCCCCCGCCGTCCACTGGGAAATCGTCGCGGATTAGGCAGTCAAGAAAAGGCATAACGAAACACGCCGGCGCGACGTGAAAAACGCCGGCCGGCGTGGGTTAGGAATCGTGACAACCTCGCCGAGCAACGTCGCTCGGCGGCGAATTCGCCGAATTAGACCATGCCCTTGAGGGTCTTCAGCGGGAGCGCCTTCACCACGTTGCGGGCGGGCTTGGCCTTGTATTCCATCGGGGCCTTGGTGAAGGGATTGATTCCCATCTTGGCCTTGGTCGCGGGCTTGCGGACGACCTTGAGCTTGAGCAAGCCCGGAATCACGAACATGCCAGGGCCTTTTTTGCCCAGCTCCGTGCCAATCATGTCGGTCAAGGCCGCCAAGACGTCGGAGACTTGCTTCTTGGTCAGTCCGCTCTTGGCGGCCAGCTTGGTGTAGACCTCAACCTTGGTGGCAAGTTTCTTCCCCGACTTGTCGGCCGGGGCCGACGCCGGTTTGGTCTCTGCGGCCTTGGGTGTCGCGGCTTTCTTGGCCATGAATCCTAACCCTCCTGTCGAAAATCGATGCAACGCCAGTACGAACAATCCCAACCCCTTGGTTTTACCCTCCGGGGAGGGCACTTTCCGAGGCTCTGGAGGATCGTTTCGACGATTATGCCCAAAACATCCAGCAAAATCAGTAGAACTCGGCGATTTTACCCTTGTTTTCCTGATTTTTCCTGATGTCGAGCCCCTTTTCACCCTCGCCAGGGGGGTTGGCTGATTCTGGCCATGGCCCCGCCCTCAGACCGCCACCCGCTGACGACGGGTGTCGAATCGCATGAGAAACCGACCTGTCGCCGACATCATGGCGACGCTGAAGCCCGCCCCGGCATAGGCCTCCGCGCTCTGGCTGGCCTGCTGAAAATCATTGAACGCGCGGTGCATGTGGAACGAGCCGTCGGTGACTCGCAACAAGATCGTGGGGCTGTCGGAGTGATGATTGTTATTCATGGTGTCGAGCTCCCGCGACAAGGAATTCAGTATGGATTCTTATTTACGCTAGGCCCAATTTTCGCGTGACGCCGGGTCGAGCAAGGGACCAGAGCCGAAATCGATCGGGCCAGGGTCCATTGGTCGAATCCCCGTGTATCACGCAATCTCCTACGGTGGCGCGTTCGGTTTGTGCCGCGCGCACCGCGAAATCCGGCCTGGCGGGCGTCGATCCTGGGGTTGCTTAATCTCCAGAGGCCCTGGCGGGCTCGCGACGGTGGTCGGCGGCGCCCTCGATGACCCGGCCGTCCGGTGAGATCACGATCGTGTTGGCGGTCCCTTGGTGGGCGACGAATCGGGTCTCGTGCCCCATGGCGGCCAGCGCATCCAGCGTCGCCGCTGGCCACGAACGCCCCTCGAGCGAGAGCCGGTCAGGAAACCATTGGTGGTGCGTGCGAGGCGAATCGACGGCCTTTCGCGCGTCCATGCCAAATTCCAGCACGTTGAGCAAGACCCAGAGCGTCGTGTTGGGGATCGTGCGACCCCCTGGCGAGCCGGTCACGATCCGCGCTCGGCCGTCCTTGATGACCAGGGTTGGCGACTGCGAGCTTAGCATCCGCTTGCCAGGCGCGATCTGGTTGGCCGCGGTCCCGATCTGGCCGGTGACGTCGGTCCGCCCGGGGACCACGTTGAAATCCCCCATCTCGTTATTGAGCAAGAACCCGGCCCCGTCCACCACGCACCTCGCGCCATACGGCTCCTCGAGAGTGTAAGTCATCGAGACCGCGTTTCCCTCGGAATCGAGCACCGAAAAATGGGTGGTATGGTCGCCCTCGGCCGGAAGCACCTTGAACGGCGCGAGGTCCTGGCTCCTGGTCGCCCGATCGCCGATCGACGCCGCGAGCTTGCGGGCATAGGGCTTGGAGACAAGCTCATCGGTGGGGATCGTGACGAAATCCGGGTCGCCCAGGATCATCGCTCGGGTGAAAAAGGCCCTTCGCATGGCCTCGGCGACGCGGTGAAGGGTCCGGGGCGCGGTCGGTCCGTCGGCCTTCAGGTCAAAGCCCTCAAGGATATTAAGCGCCTGGCAAATCACCACCCCCCCCGATGACACGGGGCCGACGCCATGGACCTCGTGCCCGCGATAGGTTGTATGAACCGAGGGACGCATCTTGGCCTCGTAGCCCTTGAGGTCCGCCAGGGTGACGAACCCCCCCTCCTTTTTCATGTAAGAGGCGATCAACCGGGCGGTTTGGCCCGTGTAAAACTCGTCGCCGCCGTGAGCGGCGATGCGCTCGAGAGTCCGCCCCAGATCGGCCTGGATCAGTCGATCACCGGCTTTCCACGGGGCGTTATCGGGTCGGGAAAAGGCCGCGCGTGACGAGGGAAAATCGGCCAGGCGGCCGAAATCGTCGCGCGTGCCCCCCTTCTTGGAGTCCGCGGCCCCCGGGGCGAGCTGGCGATTGAGCGAACGAGCCAGGTCGTCCGAGATTTCAAAGCCCTCGCGGGCCAGTTTCTCGGCGGGCAAGACGAGCTCGGCCCAGGGGCGCTTGCCCAGCCTGGCATGGGCCATCGCCAGCCCGCGAACCGTCCCCGGGGTTCCGGCGGCCCACGCGCCTGCCCGGAATCGGGGCTTGGGCCCGCCGTCGTCGCCGAGATACATCCGGGGGCTCGAAACCGCCGGGGCGGTCTCGCGAAAGTCCAAGGTCGCGACCTTCCCCGAGCGCGCGTCAAAGGCCACGATAAAGCCTCCGCCGCCGAGATTCCCCGCCTCCGGCAGGGTCACCGCCAGGGCAAACGCCGTCGCCACCGCCGCGTCGATGGCGTTGCCACCGTGTCTCAGCGCTTCCCGCCCGACGTCCGAGGCATTCCCCTCTTGAGAGACCACCACGTGCCGCGTGAACGTCGGCTCCGCGCACCGCGCCCACGGACCCGTCAGGGCGGCCAATACCAGGCTCACGAACCAGGCTCGGACCATGATCTCTCGTCTCCCGGGGGCAGGTCTCAATCGCGGTCAACGGCCGCGGATTGGAATTTCAAGCGCCCGATCCTACCACGCCCAAGGAGGGGCGGCCACGTCGCGGGGAGCAGGCCCGTCCTCGCGTCCTCGCGTTTTCGACCGATGTCGGGGTTGACCGAATCGAGGTAAAACTTTAGGAATTCCTCTCAATAGGGCCGGGACTTGAGAAATCCCGGCAACAGCTCTCACGGATGAGGAGGCGTGCCGACATGCGGGCGGGGAATCAAGGTCCGAAAACAACATGGCTGGTGATCGTGGTGGGGGCGAGCGTCCTCGCGACGACCGCGGAGTCCCAGGCCAGGCAAACACGGGGAGATGGCTCACAACCAGCGGGGGCGGCCAGGGCCAAGCCTCGCGTCAGCGATTTCGACGTCCCACCAGTCAAGCTGACCAGCCTGCCGGTCAATCCCAGCGACCCGATCGCCATCGTGAACGGCCAGGCCATCACCCGGCAACAGCTCGCCGACGAGTGCGTGGTGCGCGAGGGACCCAAGATCCTCGACATCCTGATCAACCGCATGATCATCGAACAGGCGCTCCGGATGCGCAAGCTCGAGGTCACGGGGGCCGAGATCGAGCAGGAAATCGAGAACGTCGCGGCCCGATTTGGGATCAGTCGCGAAGCGTGGCTGCGGACCCTCGACAAGGAAAAGAAAATCTCCCCGATGCAGTATTCGCGTGACATCATCCAGCCGGCCCTCGCCCTGCGAAAGCTCTGCGCGAGCCGAGTCCAGGTCACGCCCAAGGATCTTCAGGACGCCTTCGAGGCCCAGTTTGGCGATAAGATCCGCTGCCGGATGATCCTGCTCGACAAACAGGCCGCCGCGATCGAAATCTGGGAAGAGCTCAAGAAAAACCCAGGCGGCTTCGAGAAGCTCGCCCAGGATCGCTCGATCGATACCGGCAGTCGCTCACTCGGGGGCCTGATGGCCGAGCCGATCACCCGCCACGCCTATCCCCAGACCGTCTCCGACGCCGCGTTTCGCCAGCTCGTCGATGGCGACCCCCTCGACAAGAATCCCGAGCACAAACCCAAGGACGGAGACTTCACCGGCCCGATCCAGATCGCCGAGACCGCCTGGGTGATCCTCCGCAGGGAATCGCTGCTCCCCGCCGCCAAGGGGGTCAACCTGCGCGATGAACGGGTCAAGAAACAAACCTATGACATGATCTATGAGGTCAAGCTCAAGGAAGCCATGGGCGATGTCTTCAGCGAGCTCATGAAGGCCTCCTCGGTCGAGAACCACCTCACCGGCGCGGTCAAGTTCGCCAACGAGGAACGCACCCCCGACTATCAAAAGGCTCGCTCCGAAATCCAGCAGGAATCGAAGGACGCCGACGGCAACGTCCAATTGATGTCGAACCCAAGCGGGGCCATGCCCCAGCAGGGTCCGAGCCAGGCCAAGCCCGCCCCCATCGTGCCCGCCGCGGTCAGCCGGCCCAAGATCCCGACCCCCGCGGCCCTCTCGCCCGAGGCCGCCCAGCAATTCGAGCGCATCGCGCCCAAGGCGTCCGGCTCAAACGCGGCCTCGTCCGGATCAAGCGCATCCCCCAATTGACGACCGCTTGACGAGTCTCGCGACCACTACATCCGACCCCCACGCCGACGCGGGGGCCGGATGTTTTTGTTGGATCCTCTCGATGAGGGGAGAGCTCGCCTGGCGTACGGGGGGACGAGCGCCCCTTTTCTCATCCTCTAGCGGTCGGCAAGGCGCGAATCAACAGAATCGTTTATAATTGATGGGTCTCTGGTTATCCTCGCGGCGAGTCTGGGTGAGGGACAAGGCGAACCATGCCAACCCATCGATTCCGGTTCACGATCCGCGGCTTCATGATCCTGATCGCCGCGATGGCCGTGCCGCTCGCCGTTTTGCCTGGGTGGTTGATCGTCCTTTCGCTCGTGGGCCTGGCTCCGTCGGTCGTCGCGGTGTTGGTGTCTCTCTGGTTGGTTTTCCGGGAACGAAGGCGGCTCGCCGCGATCTGTTTCTGGGGTGTTTCGATCCTGGTCAACGTCGGGTATTTGGCATGTTGCCTGACCCCTCGGCTCATTTTGCTGTACATGCTCTTTGTCCTGTGGGTCTTGGTTTTATTGCCGGCGATCCTCGGTCCAGGGGCGGCATGGGCTAGACTCGCGCGCCGCGAGGGGGCGATTCGTGGACGCTCCCGGGCCGCGGTCAATGCTTGCGTCTGCGTGATGGCCCTCTTCCCCATGGCGACCCTGGGGACGCTCTGGCCTCTTTACCTTGCCTTTTACCTGTCCCGGCCAAGCCTCGAGCGGCTCGCCGACCAGGTCGCCGCCGGTCAAGCCGTCACCCAGTGGCGCAGGGCCGGCGTTTACAGCATCGCCGAGTCGGACCTCGACCCGGGATCGGGAAACGTCGGGCTCTTTGTCGACCCTAATCCCAGCGGTCCGAGTGGGTTCCTCCGAATCCGATCCGGACTCCCCCCCTACTATCCCGGTCGTCCCTTCGCGACCGACATGAACGTCGAGCTGCCAGGAGGCTGGGAGTATCGCGTGGAAGACTAGCGCTCCGCGTCAAGCCCGAGTCGATTTTCGATGGGCTTTGCTCTTGTCGCGAACCACCAGGCGCGGTTGGAATGAGATCTGGCGGAGAGATGATTCGCTCGGGTCAGGAAGGGACGACGATCATGGCCAAGCTGCGACTGCTCAAGACAGGCCACGGCGACTTGACGCTCGCCGAGTGGGACAAGGACCAGCCCGAGACGATCCCCCTCGCGGAAAAGGCGTTCGCCGAGCATTTCACCGCCGGCCGGCTTGCGTTTCGGCTAGATGGGCCAGGGCGTTCGACACCGATTCGCCAGTTCGAGCGGTCGGCCCCGGAGATCCTGATCGTGCCCGCGATCCAGGGAGGGGCCCATGATCCGCATTCCAGCCCATCCCCGGCCGACGCACACCCCTAACGGCCAGGCCGGCTCATGATCAGGACCGGTTACTTACGGTGGGAAATCGAGGTCGACGATCGGCGCTCCGCCGCCGACGCCCACTCGCGAGAGGTCGCGTTTCTGGCCCGACCGAGCTTTCGCCTGCTCCGTGTCAAGAGCGCGCCCCACTCCGACGCGGCCGAGCGGTTCGTCAACGGCGAGGATTCATATGACACCGTCCTGCGAGCCCGCGCGCGGGGGCCCAGCGAGACCGAGATCCGCGTCCCCAATGTCGGCCCCTACCCCTTCA
>JAKBAP010000126.1 GCA_021808995.1 Planctomycetota bacterium
CATCCGCTTGGGCCGGTTCATGCGGGGGATGTTTCAGTCGCTCTTCCACTTCCGCGACCCCCGAGCGCTGATCAGCATTCGCGGCTTCATCGTGAGCTTCATGGCCCTGGCGGCGCTCTCCGGGTCCTGGTATCTGGTTGCCCGGCTGGTCCGTCGATGGCTCCGGTGGCTGTCGGGACCGGGGGTGGACGCGGCATTGTTAAACGCCGGCGTGCTGTTTTACCGCAGGCTCGCCCAGGTGCTGGCCGTTTATCACCTTGAGCGCGGACAGGCGGAGACCCAGCGCGAATTCGCCGGTCGCGCGGCCAGGTTCCTGGCCGCCCGTGGACCGGCGACGTCCTCATTGGCCGAGACGCCCCGGATGGTCGTCGACGCATTCTATTCGGTGTGGTTTGGCCAGCACGACATCCGGCCCGCCGCCCTGGAAGAGCTCGATCGGAGACTCGACGAGCTCGAGACCGCCCTCAAGAACCCATGACGCCGGGCGGAGCCTGACGGCGTTCGCGACGAACTTCCCCCCCACGGGACATACTCAAAGGAATCACGAGGCATGCAAGTTGGCATTGTTGGCTTTTCCGGTAGCGGAAAGAGCACTCTCTTCGAGCTCTTGACGAGCGCTCGGCCCGACCCGGCTCGCGCCCATTCCGGTCAGGTGGGGGTCGCGGTCTTGTCGGATCGCAGGCTCGACGATCTGGCCGCGCTCCACAATCCCAAGAAAATCACCCCGGCCACGGTCGAGTTCCTGGACACGCCGGGCCTGCTCAAGGGTGCCCAGGCGGAAAACGCCCAGCGGCTTGCCCTGATTCGCGAGGGGGACGCCCTGTTGATCGTGCTGAACGGCTTTTCGCCGGGGGACGCCGAGGCCGAACTCCGCCAGTTCGACGACGAGCTGCTGTTCGCGGACATGATGGTGCTCACCAATCGCGCGCAGCGGCTCGAGGCCTCGACCAAGAAGCCCAGGCCCGACCGCGAACAGCAACTCAAGGAGCTCGAGCTCGTCAAGCGGGCACTCACGGCCCTCGAGGAGGGGAAGACCGTCGCCTCGCTCGAGCTCACGGCGGACGAGAAAAAGCCCATGCGATCGTTTGGCCTCTTGACCGACAAGCCTCGAGTCGTGCTCCTCAACGCGCCCCAGGGCGAGGCGCGAGACGTCTCGTTGGCGCGGCTGGGTCCCGGCTCGGCCGCGATCGATGTCAAGCTCGAGCTCGAGCTCGCCGCCCTCGAGCCCGAGGAGCGGGCCGCCTTCATGGCCGAGATGGAGATCACCGACTTGGGCCGAGACCGCGTCATCCGGCTGGCCTACGACGCCGTCGGCATGATCACCTTTTTCACCGCGGGCGAGCCCGAGGTGCGGGGCTGGAACCTCGAGCGCGGATCCACCGCCGTGGAGGCCGCCGGCAAGATCCACACCGACCTCGCCAAGGGCTTCGTCCGGGCCGAGGTCGCCGCCTTCGACGAGATCAAGGCCGCCGGCACCCTCAAGGAGGTCAAGGCGCGAAAGCTTCAGCGCCTCGAGGGCAAGGAATACATCGTCAAGGACGGCGACGTGGTCTATTTCCGCAGCGCACTCTAATCAGGCTCCAGTGGAGGCGTGCGCAGGAGCTCGCCGGGCTCAAGCGCGGCCCCCTCGCGCGGGAGCACGTCGCGGTTGGCGCGGGCGATCACCGGGGCGGCCTCGCCCCGGCCGTAGACCCTCCGCGCCACGTCCACGAGCGTCTCACCCTGTTCGACGACCGTGAACTCCAAGGGCCCCCGACCACCAAGGGAGTCGGTCTTGGCCACCGGCCGCCGCGCGCGGGTCAGCCGGATTGGTGCCGGCCCAGGCAAAACCCGCGAAATCCTCGCGGATCCCTCGTGGGCCTTGGCTTCGGGTGCCCTCCCCGCGGGCTGATAGAGGGCGACCGCGAAAAACCCAACGATCGCCATCGAAAGCAGTATGCTCAAAACCGGGTGTCGATCCATGGGTTGACGACTCGGAAGAGGGATCTCGGGGGGTGAATCAAGGGTCGTCGGAAGGAATCATCGACCGTTCGTTCGCGGTTCTTGAACAGTTCCTGAAGGAAAATGACGAACTCTTCAGCGTTCGATCGCGCGGGCATGGGTGCACCCGCTTCACCGAGGGGCTTCGCTTGTGAGCTTGCCGCATCCTTCATCGAAGACTAAGATTAGAGACATTGTGCGACGATCCGTCTGAAACAGATGTCGATTCGCGTCGTTAGCAGGAACCGAAGACCATGCCCCGACTCGCACTCCGCCCACTCGTGCTCATCGCGGTCTTGGCCCTGATGGCGGTCATCGTTGGGGCTCAGGCTCCCGTGGCCCAGCCGGAGGAACAAGAAACCGCGCGAATCGTCGTCGATCTGCTCCAGCACGGGCACATGGCTCATCCCGTCATGAACGACGAGATCGCCAAGAACTGGTTCGATTCCTATATCAAGGACCTCGACCCCGGCAAGTCGACCTTCTTGAAAGGCGACATTGAGGAGTTTCGCAAGGACGTCACCAAGATTGACGACCAGATTCGCGAGGGAAACCTCGATTTCGCCCACCAGGTTTTCAATAAGTTCCTCGAGCGCGAGACGGAACGGTACAAGCTCCAGATGGAGTTGCTCAAGCAAAAGCAAGATTTCACGGTCGATGAATCACTCCCCGACGATCCCGACAAGATCGATTACCCGGCCGACACGGCGGAGGCCAATGATCGAATCCGCAAGAAGGTCAAGTTTAACTTGCTCTTCTCCAAGGTCGTGGAGCAGCTCGACGACGCCGAGGCGGTTCGCAAATGGACGGTTCGCTATCGCGACCTCGACCGCCAGTGGCATCAGTTCGACAGCGGTGACATCCTGCAGATTTACCTCACGAGCCTGACCAAGACCTTTGACCCCCACTCATCGTACATGGGGCCCAAGGATCTCGAGGACATGCTCAACCAACAGCTTCACCTCTCGCTGGAGGGGATCGGGGCATCGCTTCGCTCGGAGGATGGTTACGCCGTCGTCAACGACTTGATCCCGGGCATGGCCGCCGATCGCGATGGACGGCTTCAGCCCGAGGACAAGATCATTGGGATTCAGAAAGAGGAAAACGGCGAGGAGATTGACTTGGTCGGCAAGAAACTCCCCGATGTCGTGCGGTTTATCCGTGGGCCGCGCGGGACCAAGGTCCGATTGATCGTGCAGCCCGACGGCACCAAGGAGCGGCGAATCTACGAGATCACCCGCGAACGGGTCGAGCTCAAGGAACAGCACGCCAAGAGCAAGGAAATCGACGCGAAACTCCGGGACGGCAAACCCGTCAAGCTGGGCGTGATCAGCCTTCCCACGTTTTACGGCGACACGGTCGCCATCCTTCGCGGCGACGCCGACGCCGTCAGCGCCACCGCCGACTGTCGGCGGATGCTCAACCAGTTCAAGAAAGACGGCGTCGACCTGGTCGTCATGGACCTCCGGGGCAACGGCGGCGGCCTGCTCGAGGAGGCCAAGACCCTCTCGGGTCTCTTTATTGACACCGGTCCTGTCGTCCAGGTCAAGGAAAGCCAGGGGGTCAAGCACCTCGATGACGACGACGCGGGGACGGCCTGGGACGGTCCTCTCGCCCTGCTCATCGATAAGTCAAGCGCCAGCGCGTCCGAGATTTTCGCGGGCGTGATCAAGGATTACGACCGCGGTCTGATCATTGGCGACTCGAGCACCTTTGGCAAGGGAACCGTGCAGAGTATCGTCATGATCAATGACCACGCCAGGCGAGGAAATCGTCGCAACGCGGCCAATCGGGGCGCTCTCAAGCTGACGATCCAGCAATTCTACCGCGCCAACGGCGATAGCACGCAGATCCACGGGGTGACGCCGCACATCCACCTTCCCTCGCTCAATGATCATCGTGAGTTCGATGAAGCCAAGATGGCCAACGCCCTGAAGTTCGACAAGGTCGAGCCCTTGCCCCATGACAACTACCACCGGGTCCCCGCCGACCTGGTCGCAAGCCTGGTCGCCCTTTCCGATGCCAGGCGAAAGAGCGAGCCGAAATTCCAGAAGCTTGACGATCAGATCAAGAAACTCATCGAACGGAAGTCGCGGCACTCGATCTCGCTCAACGAGGCCAAGTTCCGGGCCGAGTTCGTTCCCGAGGACCCCGAGGAACGGGCCGCCGAGGAAAAGGCCAAGAAGGAACTCAAGAAAAAGAAGTTCACTCAGCGCGATGTCTGGGTGTCGGATTTCATGAATGACGAGATCATTCATATTCTGACCGACTATCTGTCGCTTGGGTCCAAGGTCCTCGCCGCCGCCCCCGAGCGTGCGAAGGCCGTCGCGGAATAAACCGACCCGCGCACGCGATCAACCGGCCGTTCGAGGATTCAAGGACTCTCGCCCATCAGGGCGCGGGTCCTTGATCATTTCAGGTCCCAAGGACGTCGTCGAGTTCGTTCCCAACACCGTCGTCGTTCACATCCCGATATCGCGAGCTTGATCACCTTTGCTCGCGCGTGTCGGTCGGCTGCTCGATCCGATGAACCTGATCGGCCTTGGCGTTCGAGAGGATCTGGGTCTTTCCCGATGGCCAGGTGATCGTGATCTGGTCGGCTTGCTCTCGATCGGCCAGGCCAAAAGTGAGCGGGTGCTCAACCGACGAGAGATAGCTTTTGGAATTGAAGAGCTGGCGGCGACAAACAAGCTCGCCCGCCTTGAGCTCGACCTTGGCCCCGATGGCGTCGCGATTCGAGGTCTTGCCGTCTCCCTTGAGCTCGAGCCGTAGCCAGTGGTTTTTGTTCCCTCCGTCGTTGCGGAAGAGACGGGCCGGCCCATTGTTGACGGTCACCACGACGTCCAGGTCGCCGTCGCCGTCGATGTCGGCGTAGGCGCAGCCCCGGCCGACGATTGGCTGGAACAGGTCGGGGCCGGCGGATTCGGCCGTCACCTGGGTGAAGAGGGTTCGGCCAGCCTTGCCCGTGTTCCAGAAGAGTTGGATTGGCTGCTGGTAGTGCTCGCTCGCCTGGACCTTGGAAATCTCGGGCTCAAGGTGTCCATTGGCCGACAACAGGTCGAGCCGGCCGTCGAGGTCATAGTCGAAAAAGAAGAGCCCGAACTTGAGTGGCGGCTGGGTAGGCGCTCCCAGCCCATAGAGATTGGCAAGGTCGGAAAACTGCATGGACGCGGGCTGGTCGCAGACATAGAGCGCGGTCATCTCGTTGGCGAAATTGCCGACCGCCAGGCCCAGGCGGTCGTCATTCATGAAGCAGGCCCAATCGACCCCCATGCCCCCCCGGGGCGATCCGGATTGGTCGAAGGCCACGCCTGAGAGAATCGCCATCTCCTCGAATTTCCCCCCGCCCAGGTTATGGAAAAAGAAGTTCTGGACGGTGTCGTTGGCGACCGCGATATCAACGAGCCCGTCACCATCGACGTCGAAAGGCGCGATCCCGAGCGACTTGCCCACGGGAACCTTGAGGTCGGGTGTGCGGACCTGAATTCCGGCGGACTCGCCGACGTCGGTGAATTCACCGCCGTCGTTGCGTAGGAGGGCGCAAAACGATCCGTTGAATGAGGTCGGCGGGCCGTAGGCGCGTCCGATCCCGGTGAGCTGAAATCCTTGGCCCTTATCAATCTCGCGGGTCCAGGTGATATAGTTTCCGATAAAAAGATCCAGATCACCGTCGTTGTCGAAGTCCAAAAAGGCCGCGCCCGTCAGCCAGCCGTTCGGTCCCCGGGCGTGGGCCGGCTGGGTGATGTCGGCGAACCGCCCCTTGCCGTCGTTTTGATAGAGCCGGCCGCCGCCAATGGCGGTGACGTAGAGGTCGGGGTCGCCGTCGTTGTCGTAATCGCCGACGGCGACTCCCTGGCCGTAAAACGTCTGGGCCAGGCCGGCCCCGGCGGTCACGTCCTCGAACCGGCCCTTGCCGTCGTTGCGATAAAGCGCCTGGGTTGGCGCGGGCTTGACCTCGTGCCCGGGCCAGGCTGACGAGTTCACGAAAAAGAGATCCTGGTCGCCGTCGCCGTCGTAGTCCAGGAACGCGACGCCGGCACCCATCGTTTCCGGGAGCAGCTTTTCACCGTTCGCGCCATTGAAGTGGACGAATTTCAGGCCCGACTCCCGCGTGATGTCCACGAACCTGACACTCGGGAGTGTTCGCGTCTTGACCTCGGCGGGCCGGACGGGGGCGGCCGCGACCGCGACCGTGGCCTTGGGCTCGGGATTGCCACAGCCAGACGTGAACGATAACGCGAACATGGCGAACGTCACAATGAAACACGTACATAGTCGAGTGAGCGTCATGAGCGGTTCTCCGTCTTGATAGCGTCCTGGGCGGCCGTGGGGGTGCGTGGGCTTCTGGGCGCGGCCGTCGTGGCCGCGGGCTTGTCGAGCCCGGGCGCTCCCGGTCGATGGAGCGAGTGAATCACAATCGACTGGGCGTTGTGGTTGGCGGCGGGGTCGCGCTTTCGGGCCAGGGCAAAGGCCCGGCCCTCGGCCGTCTCGTCAACCTTGAGCCGTTCGTGAAGCCGCTTGTGAATGATCTCGAGTGGGCGCGCGAGCGCGTTTTTCACCGTGAGGTCGGGCTCGGTCTCCCAGGCCGGACCGAGGATTTCCGCGAGCTCGTGGAGCGGCTCGAGCCGCGATTGGAACCGAGGCGCTGGCCCGTCCATGAACTGGGCGACTCCGCGCGCGAGCACACGGCAGACCTCGCCGCGGGCTGGGGCCAAGGTCGCGGCGTTGGCCGCCGCCCGGGCCTTCGCGATCAGTGTGTCGGGGTCTACCCCGCCGGCCGGATCGGGCGATTTCTCGCTCAAGGGGGTGGCTGGGTCTTTCCAGGCGGGATCGCCATAGGCCAGGCCCAGGCCATAATGCGCGGAGTCACTTTCGGAGTCGATCTTGAGCGTCCGCCGGAAGGTCGCGATAGTCTTCTCAAGCAGAGCCCTCCGCTCGGCGCTTTGGATCGGTTCCAGGCGCGCTCGGGCGTACGTCGCCTGACCGAGCTCGTTATTGACCTCGTAATCGAGCGACAGGTCGATCTTACGGCTGGGAATCCGGGTCGCCAGGACCGACTCAAAGCTCGCGATCGCCTCGTCCAGGAGCCCATTGCGGGCATTGATCTGGCCGGTCAGCCAGTTGATCACCCAGGGGGCCTTGGCGTCGGGGTGCTGGGCCGCCCGCTCGAGGGCGCTCAGGGCCTCTGGAATACGCCCTTCCTTTTGATACACCCGCGCCAGGTTGATCCAGCCGTCCGGTCGACCAAGCTCGGCGGTTTTCTTGAAGGCTTCCTCGGCCTGTTTGAGTTCACCCTTTTGCCCCCCCTTGGCACCCCCCTCGAGCAACAGCCCAATGCCGTAATCGTTGTATCGCTGCCAGGTCTCGGTGATTGGCGAGGGCGCGTTAACCACGTCGGGTCCCCCCTCGACGGGAAGCGCGACCTTGTCCTCGGCCATCACCACCACGGGGAGCTTGGGCCCCTTTCCCTTACCATAGATATAGTCAAAATATGTCCGGTCGAACTTCCGATAATTGACCCGTGCCTCGAGCATGATCGGGCCCTTGGTATCCGGGGGGACGTCGAGCCCAAAATGGACGACCTGGCCCGCGCCTGGCGGGATTTGCTTGTTGTAGAGCTGGACGAAGATATCCTGTGGGTTGCGGCGATCGATCCGGTTGCCGTCGCGGTCGAGCATGTACACGTTGATAAAGTGCGCGAACGGGTCGACCTGGCCGTCGTCGCCGACGCCTCCCGAGCGCCCGATCACGCGGTCGCCCTGGCGCGCGACGAGCTCGACCCAGATCTCGTTGGAATCGACGGTCCCCTGGCTAAAGGGATGGCCGACACCCAAGGTTCGGACGACGACCTCGACCAGGTACTTCCCGGAGGGCCTCAGGCGCGGGGATTGGGGTCGAATCGGGCCCAGGAAGGGGCCGTCGATGCCGGATTCGCGAAGGCCCAGGATGTCGACGCGGACCTTTTTATCCTTGAGAAACTCCGCCTGGCGGCCCACGGTGGCGTCGTCCCCCAGCACGGTCGCAAGCCCCGTGTTCGCGCCGACGAAGAGGTGGTCGTGGATCTCACGCCCCCCCTTGCCGTCGAAATCCCGGGCCCCGAAATCGGTCGAGTCCTTGAGCTCCATGTGACACTCGACGCAGGAATCCTTGGCGATCGGAGGATAGTAAAAGCTCCTCGCTCCATGACCCGAGACCCCGGAGAGCAAGAACGGGTCGTAATGATTCTGGCCGCGGACGAAATCCTTATACTTGGTAACCCCCACCGGCAGGCCGACCTTGTGACAGGTCGAGCAAAACTTGGGGTCCTTGATAATCGGTTTCAAGAACGTTTTCTTGTGCATTTCGGGCTTGGCCTTGACGAGGGCGTGGTTGATCCACGAAAGCACCGGGTCATCGCTGAAGGCGAAAGGATAGTGTTGCGGCTCCTCGATGGTGTAGGCGGCGTTGCCTCGAGTGTTGTTAACGTTGGTAATCGCGTGACAGGCCGTGCAAGTGATGCCGGCCTGACTGGAGGGGTTGGCGACGTCGTCGTAGTTAGGGTCGTCGAATTCGCCCGAGAAAAAAGGGACCGGGTCGTGGCAGCCCGCGCACCAGCGGGCGGCCTGGGTCGAGCCGTCCCGCTCGAGAGCGACCTTGCGGGTTTCACGCACGCTGGTCAGGTACATTTTGTTGTTGAAGGAGCTCATATGATGGGCTGAGTGAAACCAGCCGTTGTAGGCGTCCTCGTGGCATTTGAGGCAATAATCGTCCATCATCAGGGTCCGGGCGGGGATGAATTTCCCGGTCGCGGTGACCGCCTCCGAGGGATAAAAATACGTTTTGCCTTCCTTGGGCCCCTTGCGGCCGAACGACCGGGGATCCTGCGAGTGTAGGAGGCCCATGAGCACGACAAACGCGGCGACCGCGCCGCCAAATCGCCAGAGCCACTCCCAGCGGATTCGCGGGCCCGCCAGCCGATGCTTGACGTAAAGCCCGATGGCGACGAACGGCAAGGCCACGTGCAGCCAATAGCCGATGTCGCGAGCGCGCGGGTCGCGGACTTCGAAACCCCCCAGCCGGACGAGCACCAGGCCCGAGACCAAGAGCAAGATCGCCACCCCGAGAAGCGCCAGACCGAATCGAACAGCCGCCTTGTTGGGGCGCTTCCACGAGGTCGCCAGATGGACGACCCCAAAAACAATGAAGGGAACGATGATGAGGAATCCGAGCAGCAAGTGCAAGGCGACCATCAGCATGTAAAACGGCGTTTGCTGCGTGGTCCCGAGCTTCCAGGTGAGGGCGGTCACGCTTGAGAGATAAAGTCCGTTGCCCCCCAGCAGGGCGAAGCCCAGGAGGACAACCCAGAGCAACGGGCGAAGCCGCCGGCCGATCGCCGGGGTATAGGCCCGCCCGCGGCGGTCGCGAGGCGAACTGGTGACTGTGCTCATGAATCGAGTCTCCCGCGCGGCCCATGATCATGGATCGCGCTCGAAATGAATCGTACCACTTAGGAATGCTCTGGGACCTCAGGCGGGCGGGCCATCGCCGCCGCGCCGGCATGTCAATCCCGGGTGTATCGTCGAGGTTGGCCGTCGGCCGCGAGCTGGACGGTGGTCAGGGTGGCCTGAAGATCAGGCTCGATGCGAGAGAAGACCGCGTCGGGCGCATGCCATGCCAGGAAGTAGACCCCGTCTGGCCTGACGAAGGCGACCGTGACCTGACGGGTCGGCACGAGCGTCCTACCCGGCGGCGTGTAGGGAGTTCCCGAGCCGCTGGGAGAGAGTGCGTCGCCGGTTCCTGGGGCGACCAGGTCGACCCGAGCCGCCTCGCCAACCGCGAGGTCGAGCACCTGGCTCTTGATCACCTGGAATCCCTGGAGGTTGTCGAGCCGATTCGCGAGCTGGGACGCGATCGAGCTCGCGGTCGCGCCTGGCGCGGGCAGGCTCCGGTACACGACCAGCGAGGCCCCCTCGGGACCGGCCCAGGCCGCGAGCGGCTTGCCAGGGGCGAGCCATGTCGAGGCCGCGACCCCGCGCCACCCGCCTGGGGGTGTCACGACCAGCTCCCCAAGCGAGCGAGACTCAACAGGCTGGCATCCACAAACCATCGCCGATGCCATCACCAGATGCGCGAACATGACCACGACGCGCGGCACGCGTTACCCTTTCGGACAGAGCCCCAAAACACGCAAGACCAGACGGGCGCTAACGGCCCGGCATGGACACCAAGGGCGAGAGTGTCCGAACCTCTCGCGGTGGACGATCGAGTCGCGCATGGAGCGGCGCGTGATGATCGAGGGAAATCGTCCGAAGGCACATGGGAGTGCCCGGCAAGCACGCGGGAACGACGGCTGAATCGAGCGCCTGCCCGACCAGGGTGCTGGTGTCGCCGCTGATTCGTGGCGTCTCACCGGGGCAACTGGGATGGGACAAGGCGGGGGGGGCGGGTGCTCCGTCGACGGCCGGCAAGAGGCCCATCGACAAACGATCCCAGGCAACGCGCGAGGCGACCGGTTCCGAACCCTCCGCCACGTGGCAACCGGCCGCGAGCGTGCTCGTACCCCGCGCGCAGACGAACAAAATGCCCAGGATCGCTCGAGCCCAGGTCCAGCTCCAGAAGTGGTAAGACAGGCGAGAGACTGTCACGTCGACCCCACTGGATTCACTTCGTCACTTCGACCAGTGAACCTCATGAATCGTAGAAACCGCCTGGCTCGATTGTCAATGCCCGCACCACACACCGGTGCCGAAGAGCTCACGCGGCGGGGTGCCAAGGAGCTCACGCGGAGACGCGGAGAGGGCAAGAGAGAAAGTCAAATACGACAGAGAAAACGCCATGACAGGAGTCAAACTGCTGAATCGAGACCACGGTTTGGCCCCCAGCGATTCCTTTCGTCGCCTTCCATGTCACCTGCCGCGGGAGTGTTATCCTCTCTGTTTTTTGTCTTTCTCTCCGCGTCTCCGCGTGAGCTCTTCCTTGAGCCCCTCGTCTCCGCGTGAGCCTTGGGGGGATTTGAGGCTTGGCGGGGCATTTGATACGATAAAACTTCCTCGCCAGCCGACGCCCTCGTTCAGGAGATCCGCGACGTGTTTGCCGGACCGATCATCGCCCGTGAGATTTTAACGACGCCCCGGCCTGCCCGTTATTATCTCTGGCGCGCGTCGTTCGTGTGTTTTCTGTTCATCCTGCTCTGGACCGCCTGGCAGTCACTGATCGGGTGGCAAGACATCCGAGAGGTCGGAGTGATGGCGCGGTTTGGTGGGGTGTTGTATTGGCTTTTCGCGATGCTTCAACTCACCCTGATGCTGTTTTTCGCCCCCTTGTTCACCGCGGCGGCCGTGTCTTATGAGAAAGACCGGCGGACGATGACCTTGCTCTTGATGACCGATCTTTCGGACCTTGAGATCGTTTTGGGCAAGTTGGTGGCGGGTCTTTTGAATATCGTGACGATCCTCGGGGCGAGCGTGGGGCTCCTGTCGCTCTGCGCGTTATTTGGTGGGATCTCGTTTGGTCAGGTGATCAACCTGTTCGCGGTGACGGCGGCGTCGGGGATCGCGGGGGGCGCGCTTGGGCTTTTGATCGCGCTTTGGCGAGATCGGACGTTTCAGTCGATCTCGCTGACGATCTTGATGGTGGTGTTTTCGGTGGCGGGGGTTGAGGCGTTCGCGATCGCGTATCCGACGGTCGAGTTCATGGGCGTCCCCTTGGTCGAGGTCTTGAACCCGTATCGGGCGATGCTGGCGGTTTTGTATCCGAAGGCCGACGCGCTCACGAAGACGGTGCGGGCCTCGGCGGTGGTGTATGTGACGGTTCGGTTGGCGTTCGCGGCGCTTTTGGTGGCGTTTGGGACCTACAAGCTTCGCAAGTGGAATCCTGGGAAGAACGAGCCTCGAGAGCTTCGGGAGCAAGCGGAGGCCGAGGCGGCTGGTGCGTTGGTGGCGATCGACGCGGCCGTCCCGTCGACGGGCGTGGCGGGGCCGGCGGGCGAGGTTACGGGCCTGCATGTGCCCAGGCGCAGTCATCGACGGCTCGCGCCCAAGGAACGTCCCTATCGCCATCCCTGGAGCAATCCCATCCTCTGGCGCGAGATGATGACCCGGGCCTACGGCGCGAAGCCGCTCATCATCAAGGCCTGTTATGTCCTGCTTTTTGCCCTCGGGATGGGCCTTTTCGTGAACCTGGGCCAGGGGCTCGCGCCCACGATGGGG
>JAKBAP010000127.1 GCA_021808995.1 Planctomycetota bacterium
CGTCTGGACCAGCGTCATCGGTATCATTCTGGGAGGGATCTGCCTGGGCAACGTCCTGGGCGGCCGATTGGCCGACCGCGTCGACCCCCGCCGCGCCGTCGGATCCCTCTTCGCCCTCGGAGCCCTCCTGACCCTGTCAACCCTCTGGATCAACGCCAAGCTCGACCTCGTCATCCCCCGTCCAGACGCGATGAACTGGGAGCTCCGCACGATCCTGGTCGTGATGATCGACTTCCTGATTCCCGCGACCGTCCTGGGGATGGTCGGACCAGTCGTGGCCAAGATGGCGGTGGAGCAGGCGAAACGGGCCGGCAGCGCGATCGGCGACGTCTATTTCGTCGGAGCGGTCGGCTCGATCGTGGGGACGTTTATCTGCGGCTTTTACTTGATGTATTACCTCCCGACCTCGACGATCGTGCTGGTGGTCGCGGCCGCGCTGGCGCTGCTGGCGACGGCGCTCACGCGGGGGACGTGGACCCGGCTCGTCGGCGCGGCCACGGCATTATGCCTGGCGGTGGGCTCGATCCCGATGGTCACCGAACGGCTGGGCTCAAGCGCGCTTGACCTGGGCTCGTACCGGCTCAACGTGGTGGCGCTGGTCGGCAATGGCCTGGCCTGCGTCCTAGGGCTCGCGGGGCTGGTGGGGCTCGTGAGCGCCCGCCGCGAAAAAGACGCCTCGCCCGATCCCGCGCCAACGGGCACCGGCGAGCCGCGCCAGGGCCTCGGCGACCTGGCCATGCTCTCGTTCGTCGCCAGCCTGGTCTTCATGTCGTTCGAGATGGTCGCCGGCCGGCTCCTGCAACGGCACCTGGGTTCGTCAATCTATGGCTGGACCAGCGTGATCGGAATCCTCCTGGCTGGCCTCAGCATCGGCAACTTCCTGGGGGGAAAAATCGCCGACTTCGTCAAGAAGGAAAGCCAGGCAAGCTGGCTTTTCCTGGCGGCGTCGGTGCTGATCCTGGGCGTGATCTTCCTCGAGACCCAACCCACCTGGCTCCGCGAAAACTTTCTCGGTGGCGAATCCCCCTCGGTCTTGAGCCACGCCATCACCATGACCGCGATCAAGATCCCCGCCTTCCTTCACCTTCCCTGGGAATCGATCCCGCTCACCTGGCCGTTTCGGATCCTGGTCGTGACCACGCTGGTCTTTTTCCTCCCCGCCCTGGCGCTCGGGACCGTGAGCCCCGTCGTGGCCAAGCTCGCCATCGACCGCCTGAAACGCAGCCATCGAACCGGTACCGCCATCGGTCAAGTGTATGCCTGGGGCATGGTTGGCAGCATCCTGGGGACGTTCCTCACCGGGTTTTTCCTGATCGATGTCCTGGGTACCAAGGGAGTGATCCTGATCCTGGCCACCGTGATGGGATTTGGAGCGACCCTCCTGGGCTCGGTCTGGCACGCGCTCTGGGCGGGCATTCCGCTGGGGCTCTGCGTGATCGCGTTTACCCCGGTCGCCCAGATCGAGAAAATCGGACTCTCCTGGGGCGTTCGCGAGGAAACCGGCAACCCAACGTCCGCCGACGCCGATTATGCCTGGATCGACGAAAGCAACTATTACTATATCAAGGTCAATAACGAACCCGAGCAAGGGGGCGAAATCACCCGGCGAACCCTGGTGCTCGACAACCTGATCCACGGCTATTTCATCCTCGACCACCCCGAGCGATTGGACTATGACTATGAGCATATCTATGCCCTCGTCGCCTATCGCGCGGCCCAGGCGAGCGGCAAGGTGACGTTTGGCAAGGGTGAGGGCGCGGCGGCCAAGGCCAAGCCCGCGATTCCAGACCAGCCGTTCGCGCCTGGGACCAAGCCGACCGAGAAGACGGGGCTCAAGAGCGTTTCACCGGTCGCGGTTCAGGACGCCCCCAAGAAGGAGCCAACCGGGAAACCCGACCCCTCCCCAACCAAGCCCCAGGCCCCCGTGGCCGAGGCCAAGAAAGACATCCCCGCGCCCAAGGACCCGGCGACCCAGCAACCCAAGGACGTCCCGGGCAAGATCGATCCCAAGGCTCCCCCGACGAACGACATCCCCTTGCTCGCGGACGATGACGATGAGCCCCTGGGCTCATCCCTGCCCGATGTCGTGAGCTCCCAGATGAAGACGCTCTTTCTGGGGGGTGGGGCGTATTGTTTCCAGCGGCACATGCAAAAAGCCTATCCCGGAACCGCCGTCGACGTCGCCGAGATCGACCCCGCCGTCACCCGCGCCAATCACCTGGCGACGGGGCTCCCCATGGACACGACGATCAAGACATACTGGGGCGATGCCCGCCAGTTCGTCGAGCTGAACCAGGACAACAAGGAGTACGACCTCGTCTTTGGCGACGCCTTCAACGATTTCTCGGTCCCCTGGCACCTCACGACCCGGGAATTCAACGAGAAAATCAAGAAGATGATGAGCCCCAACGGCGTCTACATGATCAACATCATCGATCTCTATCTCTCGGATCAGGAGGCCGAGAAACGGGCCAATCGAAAGATCGAGACGGGCAAGGTCCAGGACCCCGCCAAGCAAGCGGCCATCCGCCAGATCGAGCTCGACGAGGCCCATCGTTATGGCGGCTTCGTCGGGGCATGGACCAAGACGGCCAAGCTCACCTGGGACCACATCTACATTTTCGGCACCGACGACGATCCCGGTAGTGGCCTGCGTGAGACGTTCGTGGTGGTGGCCTCGATGAAGCCGCTCGACCTAGCCGACCTCGGTGGCCGACCTGACGATCCCAAGTTTTACGAACATCGCCGGCTCGTGAAGCCCAAGCCCTATGGCAACTACGACATCGAGCAGGTCGACGCCCGATCGCGCGGAATCGTCCTTTCCGACGATTATGCCCCAGTTGAAAACCTGCTGGCCCCGGTCGCGGAGACCCGAGCGAACGACTAGACCAACCACGGCCCCTCGAACTGATCGCGAGCCAACCAAGATGACCGGGCCGACTCTTCGCAAGAACCGCTGGTGGCTCTACGGCATCTTGGTCCTCGCGCTCGGGTGGTATGGGTTCCTTGCGGTCCTCGGGCCGCGGCGGAGCCCGCGGCTCGTCAATTCGGGGATGAGCGAAAAGGCTCCTTACGACTGGTCGCTCAAGGATCTGGACGACCAGCCGGTGAGCTTCCAGAGCTTCCGTGGCCGGACGGTCTTCCTCAACATCTGGGCGACATGGTGCGGTCCGTGCCGAGAGGAGATGCCCTCGATTGCCCGCCTGGCCAACGACCCCCGGATCGTCAGGCAAAAGATCGCCTTCGTGTGCGCATCCACCGACGACGACGCCGGGGTTGTCAAGGACTATCTCGCGGGTAAGGACTGGCCAATGACCTTTTTGCGGGTCGAGCGCCTTCCCGCGACGTTCATGTCCGAGGGCATCCCGGCGACCTTCATTATCGACCCGAACGGCAAGATCGTGGCGACCGAGATCGGCTCGGCCGCCTGGGACGAACCCGCCGTGATCGAGCTCATGGAAAAGGCGGCCATGACGACCGCCGTGGAATGATAACCTTCCAGGAGCCGGATGATGACACGTCCCTTGGATGGACTCACGACGATGACGAGAGCCAACGATCCAACCGCCAGCTCTTGAGCGCCGGGTGATCGCGGTCCGCTTTCATCCCCGACTCAAACATCGGATCATTTGATGTCCGTTCACAATGGCGCCAGGAACCGATCACCTGAAGCCACGGAGATCGCCGCCAGCCGTCGATCACGCGGAACGATCGGGATCGGCGATCGGTTTGGGGTCTGATGGGATGTACGTCCAACGGCCCTCGAAGAGCTTAAGATACGTTACGGTGTTGATCAGCGAGGTAAACGGCAAGGTTACCAGTACCCCCACGCAGAGCAGAAGAATCCCGACAAGATTGATCGCGAGCTGCGCCATCGCGACGAGAATCAAGCCTGAGAGATTGCCCCGGGTCGCCTCCCAGCTTCCCCGTAGCGAGTCCAAGACCCCAGTGTTTTCGTCAAGGCAGACGAGCATGAAATAGTAGAGCCGCGTCAGGACGTAAAACCCGACGGCAAGCGCCCCCATGCTCATCAAGCCCGAGCCCAGAAGGCCCCCGAGCGAGGGGGCTTCGAGGACCATTCCAATCGTGGAGAGAACCAGCAGCGAAGGCAGGGCGAGCATCGCCCAGATCGCGACCCAGCCCAGGACGATCGTGAGCAGATAGGGACCCCCGCGGGTAAGCTCGGCGAATTCGACCGGCTCGTTCCGAGCGAGCTTGAGCAGGGCCCGGTTCATGCCGACCGAGAGCCAGATGGAAAGGATCTCCGAGGCGATTGAAACCATTACGTTGAGGAACCGGATCGTCTCGGGATCGCGCAGGATCACGCCGAGCATGCGAGGTAGCCCTCCCAGCCCCATTCGCATCAGGACGTTCAGGATCACCATCCCCCAGAACAACGCCATCACCGCCCCTCCCCGCCGCCGGAAAATCGCCCAACTGGTCGAGACGACGTCCTCGACATTGAGCTGGACGACTCGGGCGGAGTCGGTCGCGCCGCGCGGGGTCTGGAAACCAGACTCAGGGGCGGCGAAGGGATTAGGCTCGTCGCGGTCGGGAAGGGTGTTCATGGATCGGGCGGTGAAAACGCCCCTCGAAAAGGAACTCAGAGCAGGTGCTTGGCCTTGATCTCGAGATAACGATTCACGAGCCGGGCCGTGAGCTGCTCGGGAAACACGTCGAGGGTGAAGACCCCCCTGCCACGCAGCCGGGCCATTGCGCGCTCGCGGTCGTTCAGGATCGAGGCGGCGGCGGCCGACTGATAGAGCGCGATCCCCTTGCCCCGCGGCGGGTCGGCCATCGCGAAGAAGGAATGATCCCGCAAAAACACCCCAACCGGCAAGTGACGCCCCGAGAGATTCTGAAGATAGTCGCCCGTGTTCCGGACATCGAGCTCGTCAAGAGCGCTGGTGAGCAACACCACCAGCGAGCGCTTGCGGCATCGATGCTCGAGCTCCAGAAACGCGCGATCGAGCCGGGGCTCGACGAGTTCGGGAAAGAGATTGTGAACGGCGTGGACGAGTCGTCCGATCCGCCGCGCGCCCGAGGCCGGCGCGACAAAGGCGCGGACCCGATCGGAGTAAGCGAGCAAGCCCACCCGGTCACCCCGGGCGAGCGCCACGTGGGCCAGAAGGAGCATCGCGTTCAGGGCATGATCGAGCGGCGTGAGGCCGTCCCCCGTGTCGCCGGCCATCAGCCGCCCGCAATCGATCAGGAACAAGACGTGCTGGCTCTGGTTTTGCTGATAGGCGCGGCTGGTGAGCTTCTTACGGCGGGCGGTCGCGCGCCAGTCGACCCGACGCATGTCGTCGCCATCGACATAATCGCGAAGCCGCTCGAACTCGTTGTCGACTCCCAGACGTCGCGTGCGCCTGACCCCCAGGGCGGTTTCGCGATCACGCCTGGCGAGCATCGTATACCGGGCGATCTGACGGATGTCGGGATAGATCTTGATCGTGGTCGAGACGGGGACCCGCGTCGGCCGCCGCCAGAGCCCGAGCCGGCTCGAGACCAGCAGGTCGACGCGCTCAAGGACATAGGTCCCACGGCGGGTGGGATGGGCGACATATTCCAGGGTCGCCTCTCGTCGTGGGGGGGCCTCGATCTCGAAAATCGCCGGGACCGCGTGAAAGGTCTCGGGCGCGTCGTCACGAACGGTCGCTCGCCGCGTCGAGCGGCCGAGATTCACGAGCAAGATCTGGATCTCAAGGGGCTGTTCGAGTGATCCGACCGTCGCATGTCGGCGCGCGGCCGAGAACCGCCCGGCTCCGATCAAGGTCAGGTAGTCAACCACGGCGACCAGGGCGACCACGGCGTCGATCACGAAGACCGCGGGCGCGAGCGCGTATTCGACCAGGAGCGCGAATGACGCCAGGGCCGGGATGAGCAACAGCCGCCCCAGCCGTTTTCCCGGCCAGGCGAGGATCATTGCAGGGGGACCTCGACCGAGCGAATGGCCTCTTGCAGGATCTCGTCGGCGGTTCGACCCTCGACCTCGGACTCCGGCGTGAGGATCACGCGATGGCGCAGCGCGGGGAGGGCGACCTCCTGGATGTCGTCCGGGAGCATGTAATCGCGCCCTTCAAGGGCGGCCGCGACCCGGCCCGCCCGCAGGATCGCCACCCCAGCCCGCGGCGAGGCACCCAGCGCCAGGCCAGGCCAGCGCCTGGTGCGCCGCGCGAGGGCGGCAATGTAGGCCAGCACCCGGTCGTCGACCATCACCCCCGCGCAGACATCCCGCATCGCCAATAGCTCCGCCGGCGAGGTCACCTGTTTGAGCTTTCCCAGGCCCGGGTCGGCCGAGCCGGAGACGGCGTGGAGCTTGAGAATCTCGGTCTCTTGCTCGGCGTCGGGATAATCGATCAAGAGCTTGAACAGGAATCGATCAAGCTGAGCCTCCGGGAGGTTATAGGTTCCTTCCGATTCGATGGGATTCTGGGTGGCCAGCACGAGAAACGGCGGCTCGATCGGCCGCCCCACGCCGTCGATCGTGACGCGGGTTTCCTCCATGACCTCCAGAAGGGCGGAGTGAGTTTTGGCGGGCGCTCGATTGATCTCGTCGGCCAGGAGGAGCTGGGTGAAGACGGGCCCAGGCCGAAAGCGAAAGTCGCCCAGCTTTTCGTCGAAAATCAACGAGCCCGTGACGTCCGAGGGCATGAGGTCGGGGGTGAACTGGATGCGCTGAAATTGACATCCCAGGACCCGCGCGAGCGCCCGCACGAGCAGCGTCTTGCCCAGTCCGGGCACGCTCTCGATCAAGACGTGGCCGCCGGCCAGAAGCGCGATCAACACCGAACGCGCCAGCGCGGCCTGGCCGACAAAGACCTTTTCGACCTCGCCCAGGACGCGGCGCGACCAGAGTGAGGCGGGGGACGAATCCCCCCTCTCCAGGTCGGGAGTCGGTTGGTCGGGCGCGGAATTAGGGACGTCCGATGGGGGGATGATTTCGGTCATGGATCTCGATTCGGGCTAGATGGCTCGTGACGGGAAGCTCGATTGGGGTTTCCTTCGTGCCGCCAGCGGTCGTAGTCGACGAGGATTTTCTGGGCGACGTCGCGGTCGGCGGCGCGGGCCAGGAGCGCGCCGAGCGCCTCCGCGTGGGCGACCGGCCGACCGCCCCAGGAGAGCTCGGGCTCTCGCGGCCGCCCGAGCCGGGGTGCTCGGTAAAGCGCGGCCGCCAGTCCGGCCACCGCCAGATGGATCGCCACTATTCTGAGCCCATCCAGCCGCGCGAGCAAGCCCCAGAGCGTGGGCGACTCGCTGAATTCCGCCAGGGGCGAACCACCCTCGACGAATGCTACCCGCCGGGGCTCGGGCCCAATCCAGTCAGCGACCCGCTCGGCCAGTGGGCGTCTCGCGGGGTTGGCCAGGGCGGCGTTCAAGAGAAACCCACCACTCGCGACCACTAGCAGCCCCCCCCCTTCGGGACTCTCACGCTCAATCACCAGTGGCATGCCATCGCCAGAGAGGAGCACCTTGGCCCCCTCTCCCTTGAGCGACTCATGAACCGCCAGACGGGCCGCCGCCACGTCGACCCCCGCGGACCACGGACCCGACAGCCCCTTCACAACGCCGGGCGAGCCCGCGATCGGACCCGTCGTGAACCACTCGTGGGCTGGGGCCGGTTTCTCGGCCTTCTCGGGCAGGCGAGCGACCCAGCTCGAGGACCAGCGGCGGTGCTCTCGCGCGTCGTCGATTTGCTCCTCGCCCATCGTGTCGGGCCGTTCCAGGATGGCGGTCCAGTACTCGTGATCGGCCTCGAAATCGCGAGGGACGTAGACGACCTTGAAGTTGGGCTCCTCCATCAGGAAAAAGTGATACCAGTCGCCCTCCTCCCAGCCGGGCGCGCCCGGCTGGGGGGCGAACCGCACGATCACGTCGGCCCATTCCGAGACGTCCTCGCCGAGATGGACGGCCGCGCGGGTCTGGTGCCCGTGCTGCTCGAGAATCGCTCGAAACGCCGACACGCCGTTGAGGCTCGAGCCCCGGCTCGCGCCATAATCCACGTCGGGCCCCTGCCCGCAACCCGCAAGCGCGAGCACCCAGGACAGCCACCCGACCCGCGAAGCCACGCGACGTGTCATGGCTTGCCCCTTGTGCTTGACTGATGGAAGCGCTCGACCTCGGCCCAGACCCGCTCAAACGCCGGCTCGCTCGGCCACCGGCGGCCGTAATAGACCTGCTCAAACAGCGCCAGCGACCGCCCCAGTTGTCCCGCCAGCCGGTCATCCTGGAGGTCCCGGACATAGTTTCGCCCGGTTCGAACCGGCGAAAAGCGCAAGAGCCCTCGTCGTTCAAGGGTGACAAGCTGATAGACGAAAAGCGCGATCACCGCCCCCGAGAGATCGCTGGCCGCCCGCCGCTCGAGGGCGAGCCGCCACCATTCCGCGGGCGTCGCTCGCGCGCCTAACGGGGCATCGGCCAGCCCCGCGATTCCGCCCAGGACCTCAAGGGAGGGCTCGCTCGAATCAAACGAATCCACCCGGCGATAAAGCAGGACCAGGGCGATCACGGCCAGAATCAAGAGCGAGAACAGCGCCATCGTGGCCAGGGCCTGCCCCAGTGAAAACGCCCCCAGGAGATTGAACCTCCTGCCCGTCCAGGTGAAAAATCGGTCGATGGCCCTGAACACCGGAGCAACGGCCCGATTGATCCGCCGGCCGACGCCGATCAGATTCGAGCGAAGTCGCTCACGCCACGAGCCCTTCTCGGCCCGGACGGGCTTGAGGCGATCGGCCTCGCTGTCGTACCAGGGAAATCCCTGGCCGCCCAGGGCCTTCGCGACCGCGTCGTTCGCGGGTTCGCCGCGGGCCCCGCGTGGGACCAGGGCCGCGCACGCTACCAGCAGCACGAGAAACAGGCGGCTGTTCACGCTTTTTCCCCTTCCATCGCCCGCGCGACGGATTTGAGCCTGAGCTCCAGGTCCCAGCCCTCGAGTCGAATCCGCCGGTCGATATAGGCCAGGAACCGCGCCAGCCCGAAGAAGGCAATGGCGATCCAGATGCTCCCCTGAACCAGGATCGAATTCCAGAGCCCCACATGAGATTCGCGGTCCCAGGAGACGTCGCCACCCTCGAAGACCGCGGTCAGGTTGCCGATGCCGCGCGAGCAACAGACCACGAACACCAGGCCGAGGATGACGGCGATGAGCTGGCGACGCACGAGATCGCCGTCGACGCCGCGGGCCAGAGCCCCGGCCCGGCCCCAAAACCGCGTGAGGGAGACGCGCTCGAGCAGGACGATCTCGACGGTGTACGGGAGCCGAACGAGGGCGAAGGGGGCACCCACGACCATCGCCCAGAGCAGTGGCTTCACGAGGATTCCCCAAAACACAAGCATGGGCAGCCCCACCATGAACCGGTGAATCAGGAGACGGGGGCGGATTGTAAGCCCAAACAGGATGTCGCCCATGACCAGGGTGAGCGGGGCCGTCGCGATCGGGATCTGCCAGAACAGGAACATCAGGAATGTCAAGGCCGAGATCCGCTCGTCGGCCCGGAGCCAGGCATCGAGAACGGCGAACGGTAGGATTCCCAAGATGGCGGCCAGCGCGATCGGCCAGGGCCGGCGCCGCGCGAGCAAGAGCGCGAGATCGAGGATCTCGAGATAGGAGCGACGGCGGATCGCGATCAGGGTGCGGTCGTCAAGCATGTCGGGGTTCGCCTAGGGTTCACGACCGCCTAATGTCTCGGCGATCTCGACCGCTTTCATGAGGCCCCGGGCCTTGTTCCAGGTCTCCTCGTATTCCTCCGCCGGAACGCTGTCGTGAACGACCCCCCCACCCGCCTGGATATAGGCCCTTTTCCCCTGGAAAACGAGGGTCCGAAGCGCGATGCAGGTATCCATGTTACCGGTGAAGTCGACGTAACCGACCGCGCCGGCGTAGGGACCTCGGCGGGTGGGCTCGACCTGATCGATGATCTCCATCGCCCGGACCTTGGGCGCGCCCGAGACGGTCCCCGCCGGCAGCCCCGCCCGCAGCGCGTCGAAGGCCGTCTTCCCGGCCACCAGCCGACCGGTCACGCTCGACGTGATGTGCATGACGTGGGAATAGCGCTCGACCTTCATCAGGTCGACCAGATTCACCGTCCCGTACTCCGCGACCCGGCCGACATCGTTTCGCCCCAGATCGACCAGCATGATGTGCTCGGCCCGTTCCTTGGGATCGGCCAGCAGCTCGCGGGCGAGGGCCTCGTCCTCGGCCGGGTCGAGCCCCCTGCGCCGGGTGCCCGCGAGGGGGCGAATCGTCACCTCGCCATTCTCGACCCGGACCAGGATCTCGGGCGAGCTGCCAATGAGCGAGAAACCATCAAACGGGAGATAAAACAAGAAAGGGCTGGGATTGACCACCCTCAGCACCCGGTAAACATCGAAAGGATCGGCCCGGGTCTCGATCTCGAACCGCTGGCTCGGAACCACCTGAAAAATATCGCCGGCCTTGATGTATTCCTGGCACTGGCGGACAACGTCCTCATAGCGTTCACGGGTAAAGTTCGAGCGTGGCGCGAGCGTGACGGGCGACTCGGCGTCGATGTCGACCGGGGTCAAGCGATCGGTTGGTTCGAGCAAGCGGTCAACGAGCTCGTCGATCCGGCGGCAGGCGTCGGCATAGGCCCTGGCCGGGTCGACACCGGGGTCGAGGCGGGCATGGGCGACGACCAGCACTGTTTTGCGAATATGATCAAAGAGGACCATGCGGTCGTAGAGAGCGAAGAGCAGGTCTGGCAGGCCGCGATCGTCGGGGGGTGGGTTGGGGAGGTTCTCGATGTACCGAACCGAATCGTAGGCGGCGTATCCGACCAGTCCACCGGTGAAGCGTGGCAATCCCGGCGAAGGGAGAGCGCGGCGGGTTTCGAGCAATCGCTCGAGCTCGAGCAGGGGATCGTCGGCCGTGAATCGACGCGAGGGGCCGCCCGGCAGGGTATCAATCTGGATTTCGCGTCCTCGGGCCTGAAAGAGCATCTCGGGCTCGGTCCCGAGAAAGCTATAGCGGCCGACGCGCTCGCCGCCGACCACGCTTTCAAAGAGAAACGACGGCGCGCCCCTCGCGACCCGGCGATAGGCGGAGACCGGCGTGAGCGCGTCGGCCGTGAGCTGGCGATAGACAGGCGCGCGAGGCGTCGTCGCCACGGATTCCAGAAACTGCTCGAGCGATGGCCGATAGCGGCTCACGATTACCTCACGCGGGCGTGGTGCTCAACATCCCTTCATCGACTCCGAAATAGGCTATCAGCCAGGCACGCGCCCGACAAGTGAGCCCATGACGATCGCGGCCGACGCCGGCGAGCGGTGACGCGGGGCGATCAGAGGGACCCTCGAGCCGATGCCAAACCCGCCGGGCCACGACGGGAGGGTTGGCGGCGGCGAGTCTGGGGTTGCTTGACAGACGGGGCTCGACAATTAGAATAAAATGATCTGATCGAGGAACCCCGGGCTGGTGGACGTGGGAACGTGAAACCTCGAGCTCGACCGTGTTCGGGCGGGCTTTGGTCGATCGTGGTCATTGGCTGGACAGGTGGGATGGTCCATGAAGTGTCAAAAGTGCGCGAAGCCGGCGACATTTCATATCACGGATATTGTCGAAAAGGGAAAATACCGGGAGGCCCATCTCTGCGAGGAACACGCCCGGCTGCACCTCGCGCCGACGGACGAGGCGGTCGAGCCCCCGGCGATCGGGGAGCTCGCCAAGAAACTGGCGCAGAGCGTCGGCGCGCAGGGGGCGGCCGCGTCATTCACCTCGGCCTCGGACTCGCGCGCGTGCCCGATTTGCCAGATCACGTACCTGGAATTTCGGGGGTCTGGCCGGCTCGGTTGCCCGCACGATTATGAGGTTTTTCGCGACGAGCTCATGCCCTTGCTCGAGAATATCCACGGCGAACCCCGACATTCGGGTAAAGTACCCAAGCGAGCGCCGCGAAACACACGGCAACAGACCACCCTCATCCAGTTGCGAAACGAGCTCAAGAGGGCCATCGCGGGCGAGGAATACGAGACGGCGGCTCGATTGCGGGACCGAATCAAGGGGATCGAGCTTGAGCAAGGGCGTTAACGGCTCGCGAACAAAACCCGGCGAGCGGGCGACCTCGGAGGGCGAACTGGGCGAGAC
>JAKBAP010000128.1 GCA_021808995.1 Planctomycetota bacterium
CCGGCGGGCCCACCGTCGGCCAGCTCAAGACAAGCTTGAGCCGCGTGGAATTCGAGAATGGCGAGCTGGAAAAGAAACTCGCCAAGCTCGAGCGCGAAAACCGCTCGATGGAAGACAGGCTGGTCCAGGAACAGCTCGACAATGGGCAGCTCACCGCCCGGCTCGACGACGCGCGGAATCTCTTGCGGGATCGGGGCGTTGATCTCGACACCCGAATGAGCTCGCGTAAGGCCGGAGAACCGGCGGCCGACGCGGGATCCGGTGACTCCGGCTTCCATGCCCTGCCGGCGGGCCAATCGAGCCGACGACGTAAGAAAGCCCCGTTCGCGCGGATTCCAGGCCCCGCCGAGCCCGCCCCCGACGCTGGGGCCGCGACATCGGGTGACGAAAGCGCCAGCGAGCGAACCTCCGCGCGACTGCACGACCTTGAACGAAGGTCGGATCACGCGAATCCCAGCCGATGGGCGCGAGCGACCGACGTCGCGGACGACCCCACGACGGTGATTCGCTAGCGACCAGGCGAGGAACCGATCAGCGGTTCCCCCCCCGCCGGGGTTTGTCAGCGCTCGTGAGCCCGACATCGGGCGGATCCGCCCCCCGGGATTGAGCCTGGTCCCTCGCGCTCGATCCCCCTCGGGGAAAAGACGTTAGAATCGAGGTTCCCTGGCCGGGCCGCGAATTGATCTCGATCCGGCCGTGGAGCTGGCTGACGAGCTCTCGACAGATGGCAAGCCCCAGGCCGCTCCCCTCAACCCCCGAATGCTCATCGCGAGGCAAGCGATAAAACGGGTCGAAGACCTTGTCGATCGAGTCGGCGGGAATCCCCGGGCCAGTGTCCTCGACGATCAGCGACCAGGTCTCGTCCTCGGCCTTGGCGATCAGGCGCACCTGGCCTCCCGTCGGGGTATACTTGAGCGCGTTCGAGATCAGATTCCCAAGGATCTGTTGAACCCGCATCACGTCCGTGACCACCACGGCCTCGGGCTGATCGAGGGTCGTCGACCAAAGGATGCGCCTTTCTTGCGCGGCAGGGGCAAACTGGCGATCAATCTCGCCCAGAATCGCCCCCAAGGTAAAAGTCCCCGGGATCAGCGGGCGAGCACCCTGCACAATGGCCGCGTAATCCAGATAGCCGCGGGTCAACCGCAGTAGATCGTCGCAAAGCGAGACCATCGTGCTCAAGTGTCCACGTTCGTCGCTTGAGATCGACGAGCTTGGTCCGCGCAGGATCAGATCAAAACCAGCCTTGAGCGAGATCAGCGGCCGTCGCAACTCGTGGCTGAGGTTCGAGAGAATGGTTCGAAGCTCGCCCTGGTCGATGGGTTGGCGAGTCTCCCGCGTGGAGGCGTTCGCGATTCGTGGCATTGTGGCGTCCATGGCCTTCCCAATCCTTGGCTCAAGCCGCCCAGCCTTCAGGCGGCACATTCACCCTCGCTCGGGCGGGTCAAATCCAGCGGCGTTCGCGGGCTTGCTGGGGTGGATCAACGGGTTAACCGGGATCTTACAGGACGACGATCTGGTTCGCCAAGAGGGGATGGCCGTCGGTCAAATCCAGGACGGCTTGGTGGGCCAGTTGCTTGGCGTGATAGGTGCGGGAGCGACCCTGGAGGACGATTCGTTCGTCCGAATAGTCCACGTGCAGGTCGCGAATCCGGCCGTTGGCGATCCGGTTGATGTGGCCTTCGAGGTATTGCGCGAGCTCCTGGTGGTTTTTCCCGAGCCCGAAATGGTGGTGTTCGATTCTCGAATTGGACATGGACATGCCAGTCTCCCGAGTGATCGGCTGAGGGCCATGGGTAGCGTCATGCATTGCCAGAGCGGAGAGTTGGGGAGCTCGTCTCGAGGGAACTCTCACGAGACTCAATGGGAGACGCTTGGCCTGTTTTGAACCCAGCAAGCCGTGCGTACCATCCTTGATCCCAACCGGCGGATGTACCAATCGTGAAAGGAACCAGGGATCGGAAGTCTCATTCACCGTGGTCGATCGCGCATCCCTGATTCGCACTTTCAGGGTAACGACCCTGGAACCCATCGTCAAACATTATTCTCCGCGTGGCGAGTCGGGATTCCGCCTGGCCGGCCGGGCGATCGGCGCGGGGGCTGGGCCAGGAGCCGCGAACAGCTCCTCGGTCTGGATGATCGATTCCGCGAGCTTGGCCATGGGGACGCGACGGTCCTGGCTCTGCCGCTGGAGCAGGCGAAAAGCCTCGCTCTCGTTGAGATTGCCGCGGTTCATGAGGATTCCCTTGGCACGCTCGATGAGCTTGCGGTCGCGAAGCGTCGATTGGAGCTGCTCGACATCTTCCTGAAGCGTCTTGAGTTCGCGGGCACGCGCCACCGCGACCTGAATCGACGCATGCAGCGTCGAATTCGTCGCCGGCTTGAGCAAGTATGAAATCACCCCGTCCTCGACCGCCTGATCGATGAGATTGGGATGCCCGTGGGCGGTCAGGATGATCACCGGGGTACCTGGATCCTCGACGATCCGCCGCGCCGCCGTCAGCCCGTCGAGACCAGGCATCTCGATATCCAGAAACGCCACGTCGGGGGCCAGGCGGCGGCACATCTCGATCGCCCGCTCACCATCGCCTACCACGGCAATGACCTCGTAGCCCAAGTATTCAAGCTGGCTCTGCAAGCCCGTCGCCACGGGCTTTTCATCATCCGCGACCAGAACACGATAAGGCCGAGTCATCGCCATGGCACCTCCAACACTCAAACAAGTTCACGGGGATTCTGTACCGCAAGTTCAGTGCCGAAGATCCAGCAAAGCCTGAATCGTGGCTCCCGTTCATCCCAATACGATCAGCCACTACGGAAAGCGTACATGCAAACATCCTTCGCCGTGATCGCGACCGTCGAAGGGATCGGGATTGACGCCTGACCGGCCTCGGTCAGAATGCCGTCGCCTCGCGAACGCGGAACGATCCCTCGCATCGAGTCGCGTGTTCCCGGCTCTTAAGCCTTGCCATACGTACGAGGAGGACGGGCGTGACGCGGCATCCTTTCTTGGTCCTGTCATTCGACGACCTGAAAGTCGGCGACGAGTGGGAAAGCCCTAGTCGAACGATAACCGAAACCGACGTCGTGCTCTTCGCGGGTCTATCGGGAGATTTCAACCCGCTGCACGTGGATCACAAATCGGCGGCCGAGAGTGCCTTTGGGCGACCGGTCGCACATGGACTCCTGGGCATGGCCATCGCCACGGGGCTGTCAAGTCAGTCGCCTCGGGTCGACACCATGGCGTTCCTGGCGATTCTTGAGTGGACGTTTCACCGTCCCATCGGATTTGGGGATACCGTGCACGTTTTATCAGCCATCGAGGAGCTCACACCCAATCTCAATGGTCGCCGTGGTATCGTCACCTGGCGACGAAGGATCTTCAACCAAGATGGGCTGCTCGTCCAGGAAGGTCGAACTCAGACACTCGTGCGAGCCAGGCCCCGCGGCACCACGCCGCCTGAAGCCTGATTCTCGCCAAACCCCGCGTCCGAGCTCCATCCTAACAAGGCACGAGCCCACTCCGCGATGCCCTTGTTTCGAAAAATCCGCTCGGATCCGCGGAACCCCCTTTCGCGGGCGTTTTCGAAGTCGATTCCGCTTCTTCGTTTCGGGTCCGCGCATTGACTCGGCCACGTGCCAGCGCCATCATCAACGGGACGGCATGAGCACTCGTTTCCCGATTCTCCGCGAGGCCCACGGAACATGACGGCACCATCGGAAAAGCCAATCGCGATTGTCACCGGGGCGGCCCAGGGCATCGGGCTGGGAATCGCGAGGGCGCTGGCCTTGGCCTCGCATCGGGTCATGATGGCCGACATCGATCAGGATCGACTGGGCCAATCCGCGCGGGCCATCCAGGCCGAGGGGGGCGAGGTCGTCCCCCAGCCTCTCGACGTCACGAAACCCGACGACTGGGATCGAGCCCTGGCCACGGTTGGCGCTCGCTGGGGGGGGCTCGACGTCCTGGTCAACAATGCCGGCATCAGCCCCCGCGGCACCGCCGAATCGACCGATCTCGCCCTCTGGGACCTGACGCTCGCCGTCAATCTGAAAGGGGCCTGGCTAGGGGCCAAGTCCGCGCTCCCCTGGCTCAAGAAAAGCCGGGGCGTGATCCTCAATATCGGTTCGACCCGCTCGACCCGGCCCATGCCAGGGCTCTTTTCCTACGTCGTCAGCAAGGCCGGCCTCTGGGGCATGACCCGCCAGCTCGCCGTGGAATATCTCCACGCGGGCGTTCGCTGTAACATGATCGCGCCAGGATGGGTCGACACCGCCAATGAGCGCCTGCTTCAGGCGCGCCACGGCCGGCCCGATTTTCCAGCCGGCGTCAGCAACCTCACCACCCCGGAACAGGTCGGGGCCGCGGCGGTCTATCTGGCCTCGCCCGCCGCGCGCACAATCAGCGGCGTGATCCTCTATCTCGACTCCGGCCTCCACGTCGCCGACGAGGCGGGAATGGTCTTTTTTCCCGAAAGCCGGGCGCTGCCGTTTCCACAGCGGATTGACGAAGCCTGATGGTTTCGCCTCCACCTGATCGACGACTCCCAACCCGCGCGGACCATCCATCATGAGCCCCTTTATCTATTGCCTCAACACCAGCACGATCCGCACCACCCCCCTTCTGGACAAGATCCGGATCGCCGGCCAGGCCGGCTATGACGCGATCGAACCCTGGAATGACGAGATCACCGAGTATCTCGACCAAGGGGGCACCATGGCCGAGCTCAAGCAGGCCCTCGTCGGGGCCGGTCTTCGGGTGGTGAGCGTGATCGCGCTTCATGGCTGGATCACGGCGGATGGGCCGGCCCACGAGCAGGCGCTCGAGGAATGCCGCCGTCGGATGGCCCAGGCGGCCGAGCTTGAGAGCCCCCATATCGTCGCCAGCCCCCCGCGCGAGGTCGTCGATCTCGCCCACGCGGGCAAGCGGTTCGGTGAGTTGCTCGGGCTCGCGGACGAGCTGGGCGCGACCCCCTCCATGGAATTCCTGGGCTTCGTCGACGGCGTCAATAACCTCGCGGACGCGCTCACCATCGCCCGATTCACCGGCGACCGCCGCGCCACCGTGGTCGCCGACGTCTTTCACATGATCCGGGGAGGCGGATCGGTCGACGACCTGCTCCTTCTCAAGGGGTCCGAGCTCGCCTGTTTTCACATCAACGATGTCCCGGCTAAGCCCGATCCACGAACCCAGACCGACGCCGACCGCGTGATGGTCGGCGACGGAATCGCCGACCTGACCAGGGTCATTAAGAACCTACGAGCGATCGACTATCACGGCCCGATCTCGCTCGAGCTGTTTAACCGCGACCTCTGGACCAAGGATCCGCTCGAGGTGGTCCGTAAGGGTCTCGAGCGCATCCGGGCGCTGGCCGAGGAGTGAGCCAAGAGGCCGATTCTCCAAGGAGGCACCGCGCGAACAACGGAGCCGGGCACCATGGAATCCCACCACGGAGCCCATCCCCGTTTCGTGTCTGATACTCGGCCAGGCAACTCGGGGAAGGACCAAGATCCATCTCCTCGTCCGCCGGTTCCATCCCCAGGGTTCTCAGTATTTCGCGAGCTCAGCGCCGGCGGTTTCGGGGTTGAGGGCACGGGTGATGGCGGCGGAGGCGTCGAGCATCATCTTGAGCTCGCTGCCGACGGCGATGAACTGCCAGCCCTCCTTGACCCGCCTGACGGCGTCGGCGGCCGTGAGCACGTGGATGCCGCAAGGAAGGTGATTACGCGCGGCGGCCTCGCGGATGCGGGTCAGGGTCGCCTCGAAGGTCTCCTTGTCGGCGAACGAGCCATCGGCCGAGCGCATCGAATAGGCGAGGTCGTTGGGCCCGACAAAGACGGCGTCGAGCCCGGGGGTCGAATAGATCTCGTCGGCGATCTCGACGGCGTCGATGTGTTCGGTCTGGATGATGACCAGGATTTCGTCGTTGGCCTTCTTGTAGTATTCCTCGGCGGTCGCGCCAAAGTTCAGCGCGTGCATTCCGCCGCCGATTGAGCGATTGCCGTAGGGGGGATACTTGCAGGCGGCCACGATCGATCGGGCCTCGGCCGCGTCCATGACCATGGGGGCGACGATGCCCATCGCGCCTGAGTCCAGGACCATCTTGATAAACTCATGCTTACCAGTCGGCACGCGGGCCAGGGGGACGCAGCCGGCGTCGGCGATCATCGCGAACATGTAGGCGGCCGTCTGGATGTCGGCGTGGGTGTGCTCCATGTCGACGGTCAGCCACGGATACCCGGCCCGGGCCATGAACCGCGCGGCCGCGATGCTTCCCAGCGACAACCACGTCCCCACCTGCGGCTTCCCCGCCTTGAGCGCCCGCTTGACTGGATTTTCCTTCACGACGCACTCTCCTCGTTGATCGGCTGCCATGATTCCGGGCCTACTTCGCCAGACCCAAGTTTCGCACGTGACCCGGCCGCGAGCAAGGGACGCGGCGGTCTCTCTTCACGGCGAGTGTGTCCGGGGGATCGACACGGCGGGAATCAGGGCTTGGTTGGATCGATCGGCCATTCCATGGCGACCTTGCCAGTGCGGACCGTCGATTGAGGATCCGACCGATCATGGTCTCCATTAACATCGATTTGGCGTGGCCGTTTGTCTTTCAGGGCCACGACCGACAAAGCGGTCCGAGGCGGACAAAACAACACATTATTATGTGTGTTGTTCTGACATGTAAAGGTTGGCACCCGATAGCCCCGATCGAATCGAGTATCCGTTCAGGGGCGGACGAACGCCCTTTGGAGAGCAATCGAGCCTAGGACCGTCTCATTTCATCAAGATCCGGAAACCCGCCTTCTCGAAATGGTGATCCGCCGATAGGGCCTCGATGACGCGGTGCTCTCGCATCACGATGAACGAGATGCAATCCGTGCGGAATCAGTCCTTGTCGGACCAATCGGCGTAAAGCTGGAGCCCCGGTTCGAAAAGTTGCTCGGAGGGAGGGACGGTCAAGACACGGGGATCTCTCCTCAAGTCCGCGATGAAGCGCGCCGCCAGTGCACGATGGGCGGCGCGACTGAGGGCATCCGCGACTTCGGTTAGAACCCAGGCCGTTGTGATCGTCCGACCACGAATCGAGGCCGCGGCCTGTCGCGCAATCGAGTGGTATTGATCGCTCGCGTTGAGCAATGCCAGGTAAAAGGATGTGTCCGCGAACACGACCGTCATTTCTTGGTGGTTCCGTGCAGGTAATGATCGTGGTTCTGGGCGAGGTCGGCGGGACGGAAGTCCTGCGATCGCTCCCGCGTAGTCGAGTCTTTTTCACCTAGGGTTCGGCCGTCTTCGTCCAGCAGCGGCGGCTCGAGCTCGGCGGAGAGGATCTCGACGCGCACGGCCGCCCCCTCGGGTAAGGGACGCGGCTCGTCCAGCACGACGATCCCGCCCTGAACGCGACCTCGGAACGACATCCCCGCAGGCTCGGTTCCTTGATTACTCATGCGTCACCTTGGGATGGTCCGCGCGTGGCGGGATTGAGGACCGACCCAAAAACGTTCAAATCGCCATCATCGAATCTACTCGATCCCACGCTAGAGTTGAATCGCCGCCGCGACACCCCCCTTGTATGGTGCCACGAAATGGGCGGATTTGGTACTGTGCCTTATGCGAATCACAGGGATTGGGGCCGCACTCGTGGGCGCGGCCCTCGCCTGGAAGCGCGGAGCTTTCGCACCATGCGCGTTACCCTCGTCACCGAGACGTACTTTCCCCAGGTCAATGGCGTCTCGCGGACCCTCGGCGAGCTGGTTCGCGTCCTCTCCGACCACGGCGATCAGGTTCAGATCATCCACCCCGACTATGGCGCGATCCCCGACCCCCGAGCCCTCGCCGTGCCGGCGTTTCGGGTTCCGTTTTATCGGGAGCTCCACCTCCCACTCCCCCCATTCACGCGGGTTCGACAGGCCATCGATCAGTTCCGGCCCGACATCGTCCACATCGCGACCGAGGCCACGCTCGGGCTCGCCGTGCTGCGGCACGCGATCCGGCGACAGTACCCCGTGGTTTCCAGCTTTCACACTAATTTCGACCAGTATTCACGACACTATCACCTGGGATGGGCACGTTCGATCATCACGGGATACCTGCGCTGGTTTCATGGCCGGACACGCGAAACCTACGTCCCATCCCGGGCCACGATCCGGGAACTCGAGGGACTGGGCTTTGAGCGCCTCGCACTCTGGAGGCGTGGGGTCGACGCCACCCTCTTTCGACCAGATCGGCCAAGGCGAGGCGCGATCCGAGAGGCGCTGGGGTTTCGCGAGGATGACGTCGTGATTGGCCACGTCGGGCGATTGGCGGCCGAGAAAAACGTGGCCCACCTGGGTGATGCGCTCGCGATCGTGGCCGCGAGCCGTCCGCGGGCGCGGGTGCTGATCGTGGGGGACGGCCCAGCCCGCGCGGACCTTGAGGAGCGCACGAGGGGCTTCGCCCATTTCGCCGGCTATCGCCAGGGGGAGGACCTGGCCGACCATTACGCGGCATCCGACGTGTTTGCCATGACCAGCCTCACTGAGACCTTCGGTAACGTGGTTCTTGAGGCGATGGCGTCGGGCCTGCCGGTGGCCGCGATCGGCTCTGGCGGCGTCGGCGAGACGGTCCAGCCGGGCAGGACGGGCCTTCTCGTCGACTCTCGAAGCCCCCCCGGGGCAATCACGACGGTCCTGATTCGCCTGGTCGACGACGCCGGCCTCCGCGCCGACCTCGCCCAGGCCGCCAGGCACTACGCGCTCGAGCAAGGCTGGGACGCCATCATGGAGGGCCTGCGCGAACGCTACCAGGCCATCGTCGAGGAGCGGCGGGCAAGCGAGTTCGCGGTTCGCTAGCCGCCCGGGATTCCCGGGCGCTGAATCTCGAACCGGCCGTAATCCTCGCGAATCACCCACAGGCCCCGCGCGATCGACGACGACAGATAGCGCTCATTGAGAAGCTCCCGAAGCTCGCGAAACGGTACATAGCCGGTGAAGATGAGCTGGGGAGGGTGGGCGCGAAGGGCCTGAGCGATTTCGTGGGTTCGGGGCTCGATCAAGGGATGGCCTCGATCGGCCTGGTCACGCAACAGGTTATCGACAAAGAAATGCCGCGTCGGGCTATCGAGCCCGCTGTAGAAATGGAGCGGGCTCTGCCAGCCCCAGATGTAAAGTCGGGGCTCGCGCCAGATGCTCGAACGGCGGGCGAGCTCGTTGCCCATCGAGCGCAAGACGACCCACTGCCGGCCACCTTTATAGCGGATCGTTAACTCCTCCGGGACGACCCATAAGTAATCGCGGCCTTGAAGATAGGATTCGCCGAGGATGGCCGTCGAAAGTGTCAAGAGGGCGACCGCGAGGGCGAATCGATGCCGGTTTGGGCGCGAAAACAGGGCCCTGGCCGCGTCCGCGAGGGAGATGGCGACGGTGATCGCGACGCTGGGGGCAAGAAGTAAGTAATAATGCGGCCAATAGAGCCCTGGAAGGATGACCTGGGCCCAGGCCGCGAGGGTCCACGCGGCCGTGAGTCGTCGGGTCGTGGAACCGCGGCCGAGGAGAAGATAAACGGTGGCGGGGGCGGACGCCAGGAAGACCGGCCAGCTTCCGGATCCCCACCAGACGAGGTAATCGGTCGATCCAAAGGGGAACGGGAGCCGTCCCTGGGGGTCGGCGTTGCCGGTCAGCCAGCGCACGAATGGCGAGGGAGCGCCTGGCTCGGGCAGGGTATCGGTCGCGAGGGCCCGTCCATAGCGGAAGATGTCGTCGATCGCGGCCGCTCCCGCCCCCTGGAAAGCGAGCACGATCGCCGCCAATGCGGTGATTAACGCGATCCCGAGCAAGAATGCCGAGAGATCGATCGCACGGTATGCCAGCGTCCGCTTCGGATCTTGACCGACGCGACTTCGGGTCGCGATGAAAAGGGCGGCTGGCAGGGCCTGGACGACGGCGACTTGCTTGACGAGGATCGCCAGGCCCATGCAAGCGCCCGCGGCGAGGATCAACCGCCGGCCCTCGCGTTCGGGGATCAACAGAGCGAGCGTCGCCACCGAGGCACAGTTCATGACATGTTCAAAATCCGCGCCATTTCCAAAAAGATAGGGATCGGTTGAGAGCAATACGAACAGCCAGCCCGCGAGCCCCGCCGCCAAGCCCCCGGCCAATCGCCCGGCGATCCACCAGACGATCGCCGTCGTGGCCAGGACGAATGGCAACGGAAGCAAGCGAATCGCCAGCTCGCGATAGCCACCCAGGGCCACGGCGGCCGCGTAGATCCAGTAGCCCAGCGGAGGCTTGTTTTCGGTGACGTCGCGATACAGGACATCCCCAGCCACAATACGCTTGCCAATATACGCATACGCCGCCTCATCGCAATCCAGCGGCTCCGAAAGGCCGGTCGACCGGGGCCAGAGCTTGGGGCCGACGCTCGGACCGAACGTGTGCGCGCGATACCAGACCGCGAAAATCATGAGCCCGAGCAAAACCCATCGTGAAGACCGCATCCGCGTTCGCCCCTTGCCTCGCGTTGCATCGCCGCGTTAACGCACCCGATAAAGCCGCGCTGGGAATAGGATGTCGCCGCGAGTGCGTGTGATCTCGCGATTCTCGGTAAGGCCCAGCTCAAGCCGTAGCCGTTCCAGCTCGGTGGTCCACGATTCGGGGTTGATCTCAAAGTAAGGCGGCGGCTCGAACGACCCCCAAAGGATGTGTGTCACGCCATACTGGCGGACCACCTCCTGGATTCTCCGGGGGTTGTAATTCCGGGGCATGAGCACAGTCGCGCGGTCGCTGGTCACGCGCAATTCCCAGGGAAACCAGGTCATGATCCGGGCGTTCTTGGGGACGATTTCGGGATGCGTCTCGATCCAATCGCCGACTTCGCGAATCGCGGGCCAGTGGAGCTGAAAGGGCTTGGTGAACCAGGTCGCGTCATAGGCCCAGGTGGGGTCCGCCCAGACCAATGCACACCAGATGACGGCGCCCGCGCGGTAGAGCGGGGGCCGGGCGGACTGGGCGTCGAGCCACTCGAGAACCCCCGCCACGGCGGGTGGCAACAGAAGCGCGAACAGGGGCAAGTAATAGCGTCCAATCTGCTCGACCTGGGTGACGTCGGCGATGGTTTTCAGGGTGGCGATCACGAACACGATGGCGATCGAGAAGACCAGGAGGTCGGTCTCGCGCCCCGTTCCGCCGGGTTTCACCAGCCGCCTCGCGAACCCCGCCGCCAGGGGCAGGCCCAGGATCATTGTCGAATAGACCGCGATCAAGACCAGCGACTTGACTTTCACGCGGACGATCGAGGGAAGATTAGCCAGGGTGTAAAACTGGTCCGGGCGGGTATTGCCCATTTCATAATGGTGAACAGTCCATGAAAAATTATACTCAAAATATCCTGTATAGGAATAAAAGGGGCTTCCGTATTCCTGAAGGGTGGCCCAGGCCCATGGGAGCATGACGACCAGGGCGGCAATGGTCCAGACGGCGAGGGGTAAGAGTTGTTTCCGTCGGTAACGGATGAGGATCAAGAGCCCCGACGCGGCGAGGAGGGCGAGGGCTGTATTGCGCGACAGAGCGGCCAGCCCCCCCAGGACGCCGGCCAGGATCGCCCATGCGCAGGATCGCCCGAGCGATTTCGCGGCCGTCATTTCGGTGATCGCCCAGACCGCGAGGATCGCCGTCAGGGCCGTCAGGCTTTCGCGCAAGATCAAGCCCGCGTAGATCACATGGACCGGCAGCACGGCCAGGACGACGGTCGCGGCGAGGGCGATCCGCCGGTCGTATCGACGAATCGCGAGCAAGTAGAGCGCGGGCAGACAGAGCAGATTGGTGAGAAAGCTCATCCCCTTGGCGACCACGATACGGCTCTCGATTGAGCTCGAGCCGTCGAGCCCGGCCAGGCGAAAGGCAAACGCCCGAAGATAGGCATCGAGCGGGGTCGCCCAGTCGTCGAGCACCCCCTTGCCCTCGCGAATGGCGGGATAGTCGCGAAAATAGCTCTCGACGTAATGCTTGACGGGACCCTCGCCGCGTAGCACCGAGGTCGCGATCT
>JAKBAP010000129.1 GCA_021808995.1 Planctomycetota bacterium
CGATCTGCTCTGGAACGTGGTCGCGTTTTATCTTTACGCCCTTCCCCTTGGGCCCTGGGTCTCGCTCGGCGTGGTGGTCTTGCTGGCCGTCCTGACCTTCGTGCCGACCCGCCATCTCTATCCGTCGATGCCTGGAAGGCTCAACAGGATTAGCACCTTGCTCGCGATTCCCTGGACGGTCCTTGTTTTCGCGCTGCTCTGGTGGCTGCCGCGGGATTCGGAGCGCGCGATCGACCACGGGACCTTGCGGCTGGTCTATCTTTCGCTGTATTACCCGGCCTATTATCTGGGCGTATCCTGGGCGATCAGCGTGGCCCATTGGTACAAGGTCGCGAAGGTTCATTCCAGCATGGAACAGGCCCCGCTCGACGATCCCGAGCCCTCGCTGGGCAGCTAGACGCGCTCGACTCGCGATTCCTCCGCGCGGGCGACGCGCTGGCCTTGCTCGACGTCAACAAACGAGAGCAAGAGCCCTCCCACGGCGAAAAAGCCGATCACCGAGAGGATCGCGCCGCGGCTCTCGCCGGTCGCCAGGCTGATGACGGCGAAGAGGGCTGGTCCGAGGATGCCGGCGAATTTCTCGGCCACGCCGAAAAACCCAAAAAACTCGGCCGATTTGTCCCGCGGGATCAGGCTCGCGAAGAGCGATCGGCTGAGGGCCTGCGTCCCTCCCTGGACTGCTCCGACGAGGATCGCCAGGATCACGAAATGGGTGGCCGTGGTCATGTACCACCCAAAGAGGCAAATGCCGGCGTAGACAACCAACCCCAGCCCGATCGACCCCTTGGCCCCGAGCCGACCCGCCAGCATGCCAAAGAGAAAGGCGAAAGGAATGCCCACGAACTGCACGATCAAGATCGCGGCGATGATCACGCCCTTCTCGATCCCGATCTCCGAGGCGTAGATGGCGGCCATCCGGATGATCGTGCCGATGCCGTCGTTATAGATCAGAAACGCGATCAGCATGAGGAACGCCTGGCGATACTCGCGCAGGGTCCTGGCTGTCTCGCTCAGCCGGCGGAAGGCGCGTGCGAAGGTCGCGGTCAGGCGTTCTGGGGCGAGTTTCTCGCCGACCAGTTGGGGCTCGGGGACGCGGCGAAACAGCGGGATCGAAAAGACCACCCACCAGATGGCCACCGAAAGAAACGCCAGTCGCGAGGGGAGGGTCGCCTGGGCCTCGGTAAGATTCGCCCCGGAGGGAAGGCCAAAGAGATCCGGGCGCTGAATCCAGGCGAGGTTGAGCGACAACAGAGCTCCCCCGCCCAGATATCCCAGGGCGTATCCGGCGGTCGAGACGCGGTCGACCTCCTCGGGCCGCGCGACGTGGGGGAGCAGGGCGTCGTAAAAGACAAAACTCCCGTTCGCGCCGATGTTGGCCAGAATGAAAAGCAATGACGCCAATGCGACATCGCCCTCGTGGATTCCAAACATTGCCGCCACGGCGACCGCGCCCAGGGCCATGAAGCCGCCGAGCATCCGTTTTTTACCGCCGCGAAGGTCGGCGATCGCCCCCAGGAACGGCGAGACGACCGCGATCAGAATCATCCCCACGGTCGTGGCGGTCGCGTAATAGCGCGACGACGTCTGGGCCGGCAGCCCCGCGCAAGCGACCTTTTCATAGTAAATCGGAAACACGGCCGTGATAATGGTGCAGACGAGCGCCGAGTTGGCCCAGTCATAAAGAGCCCAGGCGCGAAGCTCGGGCCGGCCCAGCCCCAGACGATCCAGCCAGCCGGTTGCCGGAGGGCGTCTTTCGCTCGCTCCGGCCGTGGTCGGTTCGGTCATGTGATTCCTTTCGCCGTGGTCCGGTCCTTTCATCGCGCGCTTGGGCGCGGGGGCTGATTCGGGATACCATAACCGGGCGGAAATGCCAAGAACCGCGCTGCCCCGACGAATTCCCTGGCGTGACTCGAATCTGGCGGCTCACGCCGGCGGTCGCGCGAATCACAAGGTCAAACTCGGACCCCATGAGACGACTCTTCGACGGACACCTCGACCTCGCCTGGAACGCCCTTTCCTGGGATCGCGACCTCACGCTCGAGCTCGACGCCCTGAACGCGATCGACCGCGCGATGACCGACCACCCCGCCCGCGGGCGCGCGACCACGACGCTCCCGGAGATGGTCCGGGGTCGAATCGCGGCCTGCCAGGCGACGCTGCTTTCACGCGCCCGGCCCCAGGCTCGGACGCTTTCGGGCCAGAGCCGGCTATCGCTCGATTTTGTCAATCAGGAGGCCGCCTCGGCCATCGCGCGCGGGCAGCTTTATTATTACGAGCTGCTCGAGCGCGGGGGGCACATGCGGCGTATTCAAACCGCGCCCGAGCTCGAGTCACACTGGCGGTCGTGGTCGCCTGGACAGCCGATCGGCTACATCCTGGCGATGGAAGGGGCCGACCCGATCGTCGATGTCGCCCACGCCCAGGACTGGTGGAATCTTGGTCTGCGCTCGGTCAATCTGGTCCATTATGGCGCGAACCGCTATGCCGTCGGCACGGGCTCGGATGGGCCGATCAGCGCGGACGGGGTCGCGCTTTTGAAGGAGTTTGAGCGCCTGGGCATGATTCTCGACGCGACGCACCTTTCGGACACGAGCTTTTTCCAGGCCCTCGACGTCTTCAGCGGCCCCGTGCTGGCTAGCCACAACAATTGCCGAGCCCTGGTGGACGATGGCCGCCAATTCAGCGATGAGCAGATCAAGCTTCTGATTGATCGGGGCGCGGTCATCGGCACCGCGCTTGACGCCTGGATGCTCGCCCCTGGTTGGGTTCGTGGTCGGACCACGCGCGAGGTCGTCGACATTGAGGCCGTGGCCGATCATATCGACCACGTCTGTCAGCTCGCGGGGAATTCGCGTCACGCGGCGATTGGCAGTGACCTCGACGGCGGCTTTGGCACCGAGCAGACGCCGACCGGGCTCGACCGGATCAGCGACCTGGGGAGGCTCGACGCGATCCTGACTCGCCGCGGCTATCCGAGCGAGGCCGTCGACGCCGTCTTTCATGTGAATTGGCTGCGATTTTTCGCCAGCGCGTTGCCGGATCGATAAGCGCGGTCGTGACCGCTAGGGGCGAACAGCTTGGACGATGTCATCGACCGCGCGAGGAAGTGGCTCCTCGAGACCGAGAGTCTCGCGAACCCATCGACGGGTCCGAGCCCGCTGTTACCACGGCTCGACGCCGTCGACGAGGGCCTCCGCCTGCGGCGAAGGCTCGATCGACTCGCTCGCGACTCCGATCGGGAAGCCCTTCGTCGACGTGTCGCCGATCGCCTGCTCGTGCTCCAGTCCCAGATCGATCGCCGGGCCGATGCCTTCCAGCCAGGGAATAACCCCGCGCGTGGCTTGGTCGCGACCCGTCTGCGCGGCTGGCTGGGCGAAATCCGCGTGGCCGTTCGCGCGGTCTCGTCCAATGCCGCGGAGACACCGCTCTCGGTCGCGCTCGCGTTCGAGGGGTTTCGCGCCGATCTCGACTGGTTTTCGATCCTGATCTCGCGGCTCGACCAGGAAGAGCCCCACGCCCCCGCGCTCTTGATCGAGCTCGAGCTCACGCGGCTCATGCGATCGCTTGACGACTTTCCTGGCACCCGGGTCGGAACCGGTCATGACCAGATCCTGGCCGGCCGGGACCGCCTGCGCGGGCTGTTACTCGCCCGGAAAATCGAGATCGAGCTCTTGATCGAGCCCGAAACACCGGAGGACGCCTGGCACGTGAGGCTGCGTCTGACCCGGCTCCAGGCCCAGGCGAAATCGCTCGGGCTCGACACCCGGGAATCGAGCACGATGGCCAGCGATTGGCTGGGACGGCTCGAATCGCGGAGGACCGCGCTCGCGGACCGAGTGGATCGCGATCTGGAAACCGTGCCGAGCGATCGGCGGGCCGCCACCTGCCAGGCACTCGTCCAGATCGTTCGCGACGAGGTCGGCGAGACCGCCGCGTTCATCGAGGACCTACCGCGCCGACCCGCCGTCGCCAGGCTGGAATTGCTCAAGCACGATGTGGACCGGGTCGCCCAGACCTGCCATCGGATCGCGCGCGAAACCCACGAGCCGGCCGCCCGTGCCCGGCTCGTCCGCGCGGCCCGGGGCGCGAGGCGCCTGCGCGCGCGAGTTCGCACGGAATGGCGCGAGACCCTGCTGACCGCCCGGCTGGAAAGACTCCTTGGCACCAAGGGGGCTCGTCGGCTTGACTCGCTCATCCTGGTGATGATTATCGCGCTTTGTGGAATCATCGTGTTCGAGCTCGTCCTCGGCCAGACCCGCGTCGCCGGCCTCACTCCCACCGAACACCGGATCCTCGGCGGGATCGATCTCGCGCTATCATCGGTTTTCTTGATCGAATTCGCACTCAAGCTGATCCTCACGCCCGATCGGCTTGGGTTTCTGTTTGACCACGTTCTGGTCGACCTAGTGGCCTCGCTCCCGTTTGGCTTCCTGAGCCACCAGATCGAGATCGACTTACTGGCCGCCGGCGCGGATTCGCGGGCTGGGTTCTCGGGGGGGCTCGCGACCGCCGGCCGATGGGCGCGGGCGCTGCGGTTTCTTCGGATCTTGCTGCCGATCCTGCGGCTGGTTCGGGTCGCGCTGGTGCTGTTGCGACTCTCGGATCGACTGGTGGGGCGGATGGCTGGGCTGCTTAACCGCAATATCGTGCTCTTCGAGCCCCTTCAGGCCCAGCGCCCGGAATCACGAGAGCGGCACCGCATCCGCGCGATCCGCGCTGAGCTCGACCATGCCGCCGCCGAGATCGAGCCCCGGCTCGATCTCGAGGAACGCGCGTGCCTGGCCGCTCGCTTGCTGGGGGATCTCGACTCGCGCGCGGCCGGGCTCGAGCCTGCTTCTCGCGTGGACGACCTCGACCCACCGGAAAACCGTGAGATCCCCATCGAGGCCGTCGTCGAGCGGCTGATCCAGATGACTCCCGAACGCTTGCTCGACCGCGCGGGCCCGGCCTTTGTCGCGGCCGCCAATCGCTATCTGAGGCTCCTCGGTCTTCCTGGCGTCCGCAGGATCCCCTGGGCGCGCGAGCTCCTGGTCTACCGCGAACGCAGCCCGGCCGAGGCCGTCGCCCTGGCCGCCAACCACGCCGGCCAGATCATTCAGCGCGGCCTTGACCTGGTCTATTTCCTCGCCGACCTCCAGGGCACGCTCTCGCCGCCGGTCTTTCTGGACCGGCTGGGAAGCGCGATCGTCAGCGCAACCCGAACGCCCGCCAAACGGCTCTTGTGGCTTGGTGGCGGATTTCTATTCGTTTACCTGATTGTGCGGGCGGCGAGCTTCCTGAGCCCGTTACGCGGGTTGGTCGACAAGGTCCAGGTGGTTCTGGGCTGGCCGGTGATCCTCTTGGGCGTGATCTGCCTGGTTCTTTGGGCATTTGGGAGCTGGCTGCGCAAGATCGCCAATCAATCGGCCGACTATTGCGAGCGCGTCGTCGAGGCCCAGTTCGCCACGCATACCAAGTCGCTCAAGAGCCGTCGCCGCGAGCAAGACTCCCGGTTCCTGGCCGAGCGGGTGATCGACCCGGAATTGCTCTTGCGCTCGTGCGACGATCGCGCTCCCACCCCGATCGAGCCGGCCAAGGACGAGGAAACCGCCGTCGAGTCTCCGTTTTTGTTCGAGAATCGCGAGCTGGCGTTTCTGCGCAATGTTCGGTTGCTTTATCAGGACTATCTCGAGGGCTCTCCGCTGCATCGCTCGGACACCAAGGCGACGGTGCAGCTCCTGGGCAATCTCGCGCTCGGGAATCTGAGACGGAGCAACCTGGGCCACTGGCTGGGGGAGAGCCGGCTGCTTGACAGGCTCGACCTGAGCCGAGCGGGGGGTCTGCTGGGTGGGCCGTATTTGTGGTTCAACTACATCACCCGGCTGTTGGTCCAGGAGACCGCGCTCTTGATCCTCGATTACAACCGCCATGCGATTCCGCTCGACCGCCTCGCGTGCTCGCCGGAGCCCCTACGCGATCAATATCGCGCCTGGTTGGCCAGCCGGCTCAAGATCGACCAGGCCGAGGTCTGGCTTCCCGAACCCGCCCTCGGCGATCAGGAGGGTCGGGCACCCGCCACCAACCTGGTCGACCAACCCCCCCGCCGCCGCGAGGCCAGGCTGTTTCTCGAAACAGTCGAATTCACCGCCGTCGACTTCATGGCCGACGACCCCATGCGACAGGCCGAGATCGAGGCTCGGTTTGGCCCCCAGGTCGGAGAGCTCGCACGCCGCGACCGCGAGCAAAACGTGCGAAGGGCGTTTCGCAGCTTCCCGCTCCACGACCTTCCCTTGTCGACCCGGACGATCAATCCCTTCGCCATCTACCATCTCCATTTCGCGGGGGGGCGGATGCTGCTGTTTCCGATCACCCTCGCGCGGACCGCGGGGTTGCTCGTGTTCCATGGTCTGGCTGGCGTTCGGGCCCTGGTGCGTGAGATCCTTCAGCCCCAGATCGATCGCGAGCGAGCGATCCCGGCCGACACCTATCTGTCGGCCCTTCGCAAGATCCACCGCATGCGGAAGCCGATCTTCATGAGCTCGCTCTGGCTGCGAGCGCGATTCGACGTCGAGTACGTGGGTCTGGCCCTGCCGACCGCCCCCGAGGCCCTGGCCGCGACCGCGCTCATGGAGACCGACCTCGATTACATCCGCGCGACCCGGCGCGACCGGATCGTGGCCGAGCACGCGCGGCGGCTGCATAAGAAACGGCTCGAATGGGAACGGTTGTGGCTCAAGCGATTTGGATTCACCTTTGAGGGGCTCGGCGAATACCTGGCCGCCGAGATACCCTACCTCGCCAATCGCGGAGGGGAGGCGCTCCGGGCGCTCACCGCCGCCTGCGTACTGGACCACGACGACATCGCCACGCTCGCCCTGTCCATCGAGGCGCTCGAGCGCGTCATGACCTGGGCCGCCGACCGCAAGAACGACCCAACCAAGCTGCCTCCCGACCTGCCCGAACCCGTGCTCAGACTCCGAAGGCTCTGGCGACCCGTCCACCGCGTCAGACGCCCGAACGCCGATCTCTTCGCCCTTCCCTGTTTCTCCAAGGTCGAGGACCCAGCGAGGGGTCGCGTCCTCCGCTATTTACGCAGGCATCGCCGCGTGGTTCGGGGCTGGATCAAGGTCGTGCTCGGGCAGGGGGGCACCGACCCCTGGGCCGTCGTGAAGGCGAGGATGCACGAGGTCCTGTTACGCACCGACCTGTGGAGCGACCAGATCCTGGTCTTGCGAGCCGTCCAGAGCCTGACAATGCTCGATCTACAGCACAACTGCGAGCTCGTCTGGAGCCTGGGCGGATACGAACACCCCGAGTCCGACGAAGCCAACGTAAGTCCCAACGGCGCGACGGCGCGCCCGCCGTCGTCCCGGGCATCGTGGTGAGGACGCGGATGAATCCGGTCGACGAAGCCGCCGATAGGGAAGAGGAGTCGCTGGCGATGGAGTGTTACACCTCGAGACCGAAGATCCTGTTGTGGTTCCTCGTCGCGATGTGCTTTGTCATCGGGGGTTACGTCTTGACCACCCAGCCTGGACTTTTACATCGCGTTATCGGCTGGGTCACCATTGTGTTTTTCGGGGCATGTGGCGCGATTTTCCCGATCCTCTTTCTTCGAACGGGTCCCCAGGTCATCATCAACGATGCTGGGATCGAGGACCGCCGATGGAAGCTCGGCGTCATTCCCTGGAGTGATGTCCGTCTGCTATCCGTCTTTTCGATCCAATCGAGCAAGTTCCTGGGCATCGAGTTGGTCGATCCCGACAAGTATTTATCGCGGTTGCCGTCCTGGCAGCGCAGGCTGGCGGTGGCCAATCGATTACTCGGTGCCCCGGAGTTTTGTATCAGCTTTTCGGGTTTGACTCCCGGCCTACGGAAAGTCGTGGAACACTTGAGAACCCAACGGGGTCTCCACGTGCGCGAGGTTTCATGAGACTCCAGGCCCGAGCTTGGGGACCATTCGAGTTGGCATGAGTCGGATACCGAGGGGGACCTCCCTCATGACCGCCGAGGACTTGAGACTCATCAAGGGGGATTCGGCGATTCGGGGGAGATTCGTTTCCGAGCTCCGGTTGCCTTGAGCCGACCGAGCCGAGTCACGGATTCCTCGTCAACAGGACGTTCCTCTAGGGATCGCGTTCAATCACCGACTTGGCGTTCTTACCCTGGCATCCGTAGATCGAGCAACCGCCGACGTAGGTCCAGCAGTCGCGATGGTGGGGTGTCTTGCATGTGTCGCAAATCATCACCAACTCGTCCCTGATCGGGTCGCCGCAGACCTTGCAGACCACGGTTTCGGAAGGCGACGGATCGTCGGACCCGGCCTCAATGATCGCCACGCCCCGGTCTTGGCCGCGCTCGACGGCTTCCACCAGGGCATCATGGAGCAAGAGCGAATCCTGGACCCCCCAGGCCAGCAGATCAGCCGAAACGCCCAGGTCACGATCGATCTGGACCAGGATTCGCTCGGGACTGACCGAGACCAGCATGCCGCCAAGGTGAACTCGCTCATGAAACCGGTTAACGGCCGAGCGGACGGCGGGTGTCAGGAAATCGCGGGCGATCTCGGGATCGTTGGCATGGACCGCGTAGGCGCGGTCAAATTCGGGGTCGTCGATCGCGACCGGGCGGGTTCCCTTGGGTGGCTGGAGTAGGCCAGGTCGCGCCTGGGGGGCGAGCTCCATTCGAAACGGAATCGCCTCGGGAAACCGCGCCACCACGCGGGTGCGGGGCGTCGATTCGGCCTGGCCGGGCTGATCGGGGGCCAGCCCCACGCGAACGAGCGAGCCGTTGTATTGAAAGCTGACGAGGGGGGGTTGGTCGCGGCCTCGGCTCTCGACCCGGCCATCGTGGATGACGGCGAGCTGGGAATAGGGCCGATGCCAGGTCCCCGACCATGAGGCGGCGGTCGATAACAGACGCACGACCAGATAGATCGCGACGAAGATAACGAGAATCGCCAGCTCGACCACGCCTTGGCTCCGGGTATGACGGGTGTTCACGGGCATCCTACATCGTCGCGGCTTCCACGGCCAGCGCGGCCACGAAACCCGGGGCGACGGCCGCTTCCCAGATGGCGAATCCGACCACCATCCCGCTGGGCGTGAACCGAGGCATGAGCGATCCCTCGCCAAACCCCGTCGCCGCCCCCGAGGACAAGCCCGCCAGCCCGACTCCGCGCGCTTTCATGATCGCCTCCTTACGGGTCCAGCCGCGGGCAAAGGTCATGGCTCGCTGGGTTTCCGTGAGCGCTCGAAATGAGGCGAATTCGTCGGGGGTGAAATAGTTCTCGATGATTCGGTCCATCTCGGTGATCGGTCGAATCCGTTCCAGATCGACCCCCAGCTCGTGATCCTGGCCGACCGCGATGAGCGCGAGCCCCGCCGAATGCGAGACGTTGAACCGGGTGGCGTGCGTGGTCCCGCCAGGTTCGGGGGCGAGCAGGGGCTTGCCGTGGCCTCCGGCGGCGAATGCGAGGGAGGCGGGATCACGCCCCAGGCATTCGCCCAGGATCTGGCGGAGTGAGGCTCGGCACCTCGCGAACCTGCGCCTGTCTCGAGCGCGAACGAAGCGAGCGGCCCGGGTACGCTCGTCGGCTGAAAGAACCGTCAGGTCGTCCCCTGGCTCGGTCGTGTCGTCGGCGGGGTCGATCCCATGATCGAGGTCGATCCTCCAGACCACCACGAGGTCGTGAACGGGCTGGATCGCGGGGATCTGGCCGGGATCCGGCCAATCGATGGGGCCCGCGATCTCGATTGGCTTGCTCATCGGGGGGGCCTACTCCAGGCGAGTCTCGCCGGTTCAGCCCGGTGTCGCGACCGCGGAATGAGCAGGCGAGGGGACATGGCCGTTGCGGCTGATCATCTGGCCGTCCTGAATCTCGAGGACCAGGTCGTTGGGCCTGATGAATCGGCGGTCGTGCGTCACGACCACCAGGGTCACGTCCGAGGATTCCTGGAGCTGCCGCAAAATCGTGTAAATCTCGTCGCCAGTGCGCGAATCGAGCTCGCCCGTCGGCTCGTCGGCCAGGACCAGGATCGGCCGCTTCACGAGTGCCCGGGCGATCGCCACGCGCTGTTGCTCGCCCCCAGACATCTGATACGGCCGGTGGTCGAGCCGATCCCCCAGGCCAACCCGCGTGAGCAGGTCGATCGCCCGTTGTCGCGCCTCGGGCGAGATCCCACGGGGCATGAACGGGACAAGCACGTTCTCGAGGGCCGTAAGGTTCGAAATCAAGTTGAAAGACTGGAAAATGAACCCAACCTGGTCGCGCCGATAGCCGTTCTGGGCCGACTCCGACATGGCCAGGAGATCCTGGCCATCCACGATGATCGAGCCCCCCGTCGGTCGGTCGACCGCGCCCAGCAAATACAACAGCGTGCTCTTGCCCGATCCACTCGGACCCACGATGAACGCGAATCGACCCCGTTCGATGTGGCAGCTCACGCCTCGCAGGGCCTCCACCCAGCGGTTGCCGCTCTTGTATCGCTTGTGCACCTCGACCACGTCGATCATCCCGATTCCCCTCGCGATTCTAGTGTGAGCCGAGTCGGATCGCTTCCATGGGAAGGAGCCGGGCCGCGCGCCAGGCCGGGTAAAGGCCCCCGAGCGTTCCCATGACGACCGAGAGCGAGACCCCGAGCGCGAACAATGAGGGGGTCATCGTCAAGTGCACCCCCCCCGAGATGAAGGGATTGACGAGCATCATCCCCACCCAGGCCAGAAGGCAGCCGACCAGGCCCGCGAGCAGCCCCAAATACGCGCTCTCGAGCGTGATCAGGCTCAGGATGTTCCCTTGCGACCAGCCGTTGGTCCTCAGGACGCCGAATTCCACGAACCGCTCGGTCGTGCTCATCAGCATGGTGTTGACGATCCCCACGATCCCGACGGTTAGGGCCAGGCTAACCGTCAGCAACAAAAACGTATCAATCTGACCCATCAGGCTGCTGAAATTGGCCTGGGCCTCGCCCATGCTCCGGGCGTCGAGGTCGGGGTGGATCTTCTCAATGGCCGCCGAGAGCTGGGGGTTCTCACCAGGGTCGTTCCCCTCGACATAAATGCACGAAAGCGAATCCTTGGGCTCGTTCAGGATCGACCGGGCGGAATCGATGTCCATGACGATGACCACGTCCAGGATCATCGAGCCTGTCTCGTAAAGCCCCACGATCGTGAACGTCTTGGCCCCAATCTTGAGGGTGTCGCCGAGTTTCTTGGGTCGCCCTTCCGCGTCGGGATGCTGCTTGGCGATCTTGCGACTGATCACGATGTTGGTCGTGCCCTTGTCGCTGGGCTCGAGAAACCGCCCCTCGCCGTGCTCGCGAAGCGCCCTCGGGAAGACCGCGCTCCGAAGGTTTTGATGGGCGACGATGTCCTGGCCAGCGATGACGGGTTGGTCCAGGATCGAGGAATACGCGTTTCGGCCCGAGACGATCGCGTTCATGAGCATCCCTCGCCCCTCGATCGTGGGCGAAAGCCCCCAGACCTCGGGCGCGACCGCGCGGATGCCGGGGACCTTTTTGAGGTCGTCGACCACCGCGGCGGGGATATGGCTGAAGACGGGGCTGGGCGCGTTTTCGCGCAGAATCATCAGCCCCTCGATGCGGCTCAGAGTGTCGCCGACCAGGTCACGCAGTCCATTCGAGACGCTGTAAAGGCCCAAGACGCCAAGGATTGGAATGGAAAGGCCCACGAGCGCCAGAGCGGTTCTCATCGGCCGAGTGAGCAGGTTTCTCCAGGCGAAGACGCCCATCGGGTGCGGGTTCCTCGGTTTTCGTGGGTCGCGGCCGACCTCCAGGCCGACCGTTCCCACGGATGCAAGTCTCGAGACAGAGGGATTATAGCGATTTTTCTCGCGACGAACAGCGTCGATGAAGACGTGAGCCCGCGAGACGCCGCGTCAGAGGCGGGCCACT
>JAKBAP010000130.1 GCA_021808995.1 Planctomycetota bacterium
CTTGTAATGGACCCTCCCGCCGGCGGCCTTGATGAAATCAACCGCCTGCCGCTGGCGGTTCGCGGAATTCGCCCACCAGGCCGGCGGAATCGCGACGATCGCGGTCACGACCAGCAAGCCGCGAATCGAGAACCTCGGCAATCGCCGCCACCACGACCGGGGATGGCTTTCGAGCGTGGTCATGAGACTGGCTCCTTCATCGACGATTGTAATTGTCTCGCGGGCCCGCGCCCACCATCGGGAAAATCGGGGCGAACCGAAACGCGGACACCACGCTCTATCCCGTGGCGGGGCAAGGGGCTGGCGATGGGGCGAAGCTCAACTCTCGAAAACATGCTCGATCGCGACTTGCCATTTGATCTAGGATGGAATGCCGGGAAACGGGATGATGATCTCTCGCTTGGCGTGTGTTCATGAGATCAGTGGTCGAGGGGTTGAATTTTTTGGCGTCGCCCGTGATCGCGCGAGGCGTCGAGGAGTGTTCCGGTGCGTGTCGAGGATCGGGGTGGGGCGGGCTCGCCAAAGGGATTGGGCGCTCATGCGTATGTTTATGTCGTCTTGATGGTTGTGCTGGGGTCGACGACGGCCGCGGCGGCCAAGATCGCGACCCGCGAATGGCCGCTGGCGCTCTTGCCGTTCGTGAGGTATGGGCTTTCGGGGCTCTGTCTGTTGCCGTTCTTGGGTGATCGGCGGGCGATCGCGCGGATGTTTCGCCAGGACTGGCCGTTGGTTTTGCTGGGGGCGGCGTTCTGCGTGCCGGTCAATCAGGCGTTTTTCCTGAGTGCGTCTCGGCTGGGGCCGACCTCGCACGTGGGGATCTTTTACGCGACCACTCCGTTGATCGTGCTGGTGGTGGCCTGGCTTTCGCGGATTGAACGGCCCGACCTGGGGCGGCTCTGGGGGGTCCTGGCGAGCGTGGCGGGGATCGCCGTGATCGGGCTGGGCAACCTGTGGCAGGGGGGTGGGACTCCCGCGGCCGAGGTCCAATCGGTCGTTACCGCCGACCTGCTCTTGATCGGGGCCGTGATTTCCTGGGGCCTTTACATGGCCGTCAGCAAGCCCCTGGTCGAGCGCCATGGCGCGCTGCCGGTCCTGGCCGCGACCTTTCTCGTGGGGAGCGTGATGTGCGCTCCCATGGCCGCCTGGACTTACGCCTCGTGGCCGGCGTTTTCGCAATATTCCACGACCGCGTGGCTGACGCTGGCGTTTCTGGGCGTGTTCATTACGCCGGTCTCCCAGGGCTGTCAAAACCTGGCGATGCGGCTGATGGACGCCAGTCAGGTGGCCAATTTCAGCAATGCCTCGCCCCTCTTGACCGTGGTCTGGGGGATCTGGATCTTTGGCGAGGCCCTGACGCCGTATCTGATCGTGGGGGGCTTGCTCACGATGGCGGGAATTGTCTGGACTGGCTGGCCACGAGCCGAGTCGGATCCTGGCGAGCGGTCGCTGGTGATCCCCGAGCCGTCGTTATGGCGACGGGGCGAGGTTGACGAGGCGGCCCTGGGCAAGGTGCTGTCGTGAGCGAGGGCCAGCCGGGCTTGGGGGGAGTGGTCGTTTACGTCACCTCCCATGGATTTGGCCATCTGCACCGGACGGCGGCGGTGCTCAACCAGATTCCGGCCGATGTTCCGATCACGGTCAAATCGCACTCGGATCTGTTCCAGGGCTGGCGCGAGCGGCTCAAGCGCCCGGCGGCCCTGGCACACTATGTCTCGGACGTCGGGGCGGTCAACCCGCCGGGTGATAGCGCGGCCGTCGACCCCACGGCCACGATCGAGCGCGCGATCGTCGCCCACGCCCAGGCGATGGCCGGGCTCGACCTTGAGGCCGACTGGCTGCGCGACCATCACGCCCGCGTCGTCCTGGCCGACGCCCCCGCCGTTCCCTTGGCCGCCGCTCGCCGCGCCGGCGTGCCGGCCTACTTAATGAGCAACTTCACCTGGGCCGACATCTACGCCCCCTATGCCGAGAAAATGGGCCCGACGGCCCGGCGGTTCGTCGCCGACCTGAGAAAAGTCTATCGCCAGGCCGAGGGACTGTTTCGCGTCGAGCCGGCCCTTCAAATGTCATGGATGCCCAGGCGGGAGACTCTGGGCATGGTCGTCAATCGGGGCCAAAACCGGGGCGATGAGCTCCGCCAATCACTGGGCCTGGACCCGGAGTGCCGGATCGTTTACGCCTATCTAGGGCGTTATGGCCAGGCGAATCTGGATTGGGGCCGGCTCGAGCGGTACGCGGATCGTGGGGTCCATTTCGTGGCTTATCATGGTGCCGCGGGCGCATCCCCGGCGAATCTGCACGTGGTTCCGTCTGAACATTGGCCTGGAGGAGACCTGATCGCCTCGTCCGACGCGGTCCTGGCCAAGGCGGGCTATGGAACGGTGACCGAGGCCATGGCGTCCGGGGCTCCGATCATTTATCCTCCTAGGGCCGATTTCGCGGAATATCGAGCGCTTGACCGCGCCCTTCGTGCGTGGGGCGGGGCAGCGCCGATCTCCAGTCGCGATTTTCAGGCTTTCAAGCTCGATCGGGCGCTCGCGAGGGCGCTCGAGGCCCGGCCTGGGCCGGCGCCGTTTCCGGTCGACGGGGCCGAGGTCATCGCCAGGCGGCTTGTCGACCCGCAACCGAGGCGTTAGGGACGATTGCCCATGAAATTCGTCGTTTACCCCGCGGTCGAGCCCGAGCGTCTCAAGGCGATGGTCGCGTCAGCCCCGACCGCCAGGTGGGTCAACGCCACCACCGAAAGCGAGGCCGAGGACGCCATCACCGGGGCCGAGGCCTTCCTAGGCAAGATCACCCCCGCCATCCTCGCCAGGGCCGATCAACTGGCCTGGGTCCAAGCGTTCACGGCTAGTCTGGAACATTACATGTTCCCGCAATTGCGAATGCATCCGTCGGTTTTGACCAACATGCGGGGGTTGTTTGGCGACGTGATCGCGGACCAGGTGATGGGCTATATCCTCTGTTTCGCGCGCAGCCTGCACACGTATGTCCGCCAGCAGGTCAAGCGTGAATACGAGCCCGTCGGGGGTGAATCGGGTCGGGTTGGGAATCTGGCTGGTCCGGCCATGGTCAGCTCGATGGATCGGGCCACGATTTTCCTTCCCGGGTCCAACCTTGGGGTCGTTGGAATGGGTGGGATTGGGCTTGAGGTCGCGCGGAGGGCGATGGCTTTTGGGATGAAGGTGAAAGGGGTCGACCGGTTTCCGGACCGGGTGCCGACCGTGCCTGGCGTGCTCAAGGTGGAATCGGTCGATCGATTGCCGGAGCTCCTGGCCTGGAGCGATTTCGCGGTGATCGCCGCTCCCGAGACGCCGGAAACGCGTAGGCTCTTCAATGCCTCGATGATCGCCCATCTGCGTCCCACCAGCTATTTGATCAATGTTGGGCGGGGCGCGATTGTCGTCCTTGATGATCTGACCAGGGCACTCGCTCGCGGCGAGCTGGCGGGGGCGGCCCTTGACGTCTTCGAGGTCGAGCCGCTTCCCGCCGACCATCTCCTCTGGTCTTTCCCCAATGTGATCATCACCCCCCACACGGCCGGTTATTCGCCGGTCATCGCTGGGCGACACCTCGCGGTCCTGGTCGATAACGTCCGCCGGTTCGCCCGCGGAGAGCCGCTCTTGAATCGGGTCGACAAGACGCTCTGGTTCTAGCCGGCTTGCAGGGGGCACCCGACGGCGAGGACGATTCCATCCCCTCGGCCTCGCTCCGCGCGTTTACACCCGAGCCTTGTGGCGAGCCCGCTTTCCCGTCTAACATGTCGAAACGTCGCCAGGACACCGGCGAGACCGAATCATCGACCCTTTTAGCAGGTTCCAACTGATGTTGATTCGCATGGCCAAGTGTGGACTGATGGCGTTTGTCCTCGTTGCCGGCCCATCGCGAGGTGGCGAGCCAGCCGCCGCGAAAACCGAACTCGACGTGGTTTATCGCAAGGTCGGTGGGAGCGAGCTCAAGCTCGATCTGGTGGCCCCTGGCGCGTCTGACGGCCCGCGCCCGGCCGTGCTGGTGATTCACGGGGGTGCCTGGCGTGGGGGAAACAAGGCTGATGTTCGGTCCTTGCTCGGTCGGTTCGCGAGCCGGGGCTACGTGGCCATCTCGCCCCAGTACCGGTTTTGCCCCAAGGACAAGTACCCAGCCCAGATCCACGACGTCAAAGCCGCCGTGCGCTGGCTGAGGACCAACGCGGCCAAGTATCAGATCGACCCCGACCACATCGGTGCCGTCGGCTTTTCCGCGGGTGGGCATCTGTCGCTCTTGCTCGGACTCACCGGGCCTGGCGACGGGCTCGAGGAAGACGAAAGCGACAAAACGAGCACGAGGGTCCAGGCGGTCGTCAATTATTTTGGTCCCTCGGACCTGAAGGCCAGCGATATTCCCGAGGTCTGCAAGCCCTGGATCCGTGATTTTCTGGGCGGGTCGCCCGAGGAAAAGCCCGACGCGGCGGCGAAGTCGTCCCCGCTGACCTTTGTCTCCAAGGACGACCCCCCGATCCTGACGTTTCAGGGGACAAAGGACGTGCTGGTTCCCTTCAATCAGGCGATCAAGCTTGCCGGCGCGATGAGCGCGGCCGGAGTCGCGGGTCGAGTGGAGTTGATGGTCGGTTCGGGGCATGGCTGGGGAGGCAAGGAGCTCGATCGAACCCTGGCCGAGACGCTCGCGTTTTTTGATGAAAACCTCAAGCCTCGCGTGCCCTGACCAGCCCAGGCGTCAGCTTCCGTTGCGGTGGAAGACGCTGGGCTCGGCCACGTCGGCGGTGGAGAACAGGCGGTTGTGGAGCATCTGCTCGAAGATCTCGAGATCGCCGAGGAAGGTGCTGGCCGACTGGGCGTCGCCGTTCGTGCCTGCGTGGTCGGGGTAAGCCTGAAGCGAGGCGATCCGCATGGGCAAGGGAGGATGGGCGGGCTCGTGAGGGACGTCGCGGGAGGTCAAAAGCGCCAGCCGCATCGCGCTATGGAGCTCGGGGGGCAGGCGATACCAAAACATGCGGAAGAAAGCATAGAGATTGTGGTGTTCGGATGAGGGATCGTAGGTCTCGAGCACTTCCTTGAAGAGCGGCTGGACGACGGCGACTTTCACGAGTGCGGAGGCGGCCGTGGGTCCGCCGGCGATCAAGGCCGAGCTTCGATCCGCGCGGGCTTCCTGGCCACGGGCGACTGGCTCGATGAGTCGGGAAGCCTCGCCAAGGAGGTATCGGGCCCAGAATCCCAGTGGTCCACGCGCGTGTGGCGAGCGCTCGACGGCCTGTTCGAGGGCCTCGACGAATTTCGCGGATCGGGCTGCCTGGGTCGCGTCCCCGCGCGCCAGGTGGGCGAGCTCGTGCGACACGACGGCGCGGAGCTCTCTTCGCGAGAGAACGCGAAACAGGGGCAGGCCGATAATCAGGGCTCGCGACCGTCGCCAGGCGACGACTCCGCAGCAGGGAAGATAGGTTAGCCGTACCTGCCCTGGCGGCTTGACGCCCAGCCGCCGTCCGACCGAATCGATCGTCTCGAAGAGCAGGGGGGCGTCGACGCGGGCCAGGACTGGGCCCAGGTCGCTGTCGGGGTCGATCGACTCGACATGGAGCCACACCCCTCCCAGGGTCGCCACCACGTCCGACCACGAGGAGACGCGGTTCAGGAGCCAGCCGCGAAGCACCGGCACGAACCCGCCCAAGGCCAGCAATACGACCGCCCCGCTGAAGGTTCCGACCCAGTAAAGCCGCTGGATCAGCCGCAAGATGCATCCGCGCCAGAGCAACCCAAGGTGGCCGACCGGCGATTCCAGATCATCCCTGTGCTCGAGGTCCCGACTCGGCGAATCCGCCATGGGCCCTCCACAGCGATGGCACCGTGAGTCGAGCCGGCCGACGATCTCGGCTGTCCGCGCGATCTCCAGGGCCCTGGCGCAGTCGATGCAGTGCGAGTCGCGGGATGCCAAGGCGCTCGCCCGTTGCATCATGTCTCTCCGTCACATCGTTCAAGAGACCAATCAAGATCACGCATCATGCCAACCGATCGTCCCAGCATGATTATCCCTGAAACCATTCGGAGCACAACCCCCCCGAGGCCTGAGCGATCTCGGCCCGTCCCAGGCGCGTCCGCCGGCCCTTGGCGAGCCGGCGACGCATCCTCGTCCGATACGGTCACCAACGCGAGCCAGGGTTAATCCTTTTTGAGCGCGTCGGCGGCCTTGGACTTGAGATCCTTGATCTCGGCGGCGGCCTTCGATTCCAGGCTCTTGATCTCGCCGACGGCCTTGTCCTTGGCGTCCTTGAGCTTTTCGCCGGCCTTGTCGACGGCCTGGCCGACGCTCTTGCCAGCTTCCTTAACCTTCTCGCCGGCCTTGTCGAGCACTTCCTTGGTCTTCTCGCCCCCCTTTTCCATGACCTCGCCGGTCTTGTCGGCGGCCTTTTCAAACTTGGTGCCGGCACCGGCTTCCTTGATTTTCTCGCCGGCCGCCTTGCCTCCTGACTCGGCCGCCGCCCCCACCTTCCCAAGTCCCTTGGCCGTGGCCTCCGCCCCGGTCTCCACTTGCTCGCTGTTGCAGCCCCAGGCGAAAAGCCCGAGCGAGGAAGCCGCCACCGCCGCCAGAGTTCGATGTTTCCACATGATGTCGTCTCCTAGAAATTGAGTCGGATATCAACCCTCACGAAACCGGGTTGACCGAGCACCAGTCATCTCGATCATACGATTGACGGACGCCCAAGCGTTGGAAGCCGGGGCGAACGCCAGACCGATTCCCGAGTGCCATTGAACACGAACCGTCTCGTTAGCGAACATGAGCCGTCGATGATCGGGTCCACGCGATTGCGTCATTTCAAGCTAGCAAAGCTCGCGCTCTTCTGACCAGGGGTTGAACGCCTGGTCCGGAGGCGGTCTCGAGGAAGTGATTCGCTCGTGGCGGTCGATTCTTGAGTTTCTCGCCGCGGGATCAAGCCCGATCAGGGTTTCCGGGCGAGCACGGCGTCGAGCGGTGAATCGGTGATTCGCCCTTCGACCTCGGTGAACCCAACTCGCCCCAGGATCTCACGATACTGGTCAAGGGTTCGTTCCCGCCCCTCGGTATACAGGAGCATGCCCAGGTCTTGCATTGACGCCCATGGCGGACCCGAGCGATCGGGGGTGAGCAGTTTCTCGGCCACCAGGAGCGCGCCTCCCGAGGGGAGCCGATCGAAGACACGCTCGAGCAAGGCAACGACCTTGAGTTCGCTCCAATCGTGGAGGATTCGCCCCAGGGCGAAGAGATCCCCCTCGGGAAGGGAATCGAGGAAAAAGTCGCCGGGGGCCAGCTCGACGCGGCCGGGTAGCCCCGCGCTCGCGAGATATTCGCGAGCGACGGTGAGGGCCTGGGGCAGATCGAAGACGACGGCTTGGAGCTTGGGATAGCGCAGGCAAGCCGCGACCGCCAGGTGCCCGGTCGCCCCCCCCAGGTCCACGAGCCTCTGAAACCGCCCGAGGTCAAACGCGGCGACGACCTTGGGCGAGCTCAGGAGTCCCTGGCCGTGCATCCCGAGCAGGAATTCGCGCATGGCCAGCTCGGTGCGAAAGAAGCTCGAGAAAATCGGCCCTTCCCAGCCGTAGACCTGATTCCATCGGTGGGTCCCCTCGCGAACCGCGTCTTCCAGCCGTTCCCACATTTTCCAGAGCACTTCGTTGGAATACTTGATATAGCCGGTAAGCTGGCGTGGGCTCGAGGGCCTCAGATAGGCGCTCGCGGCGGGGGTGTTTCGGTATCGCCCTTCATCGTGCGTGAGCAGCCCCAGGGCGACGCAAGCGCCGAGCAGGCGCTCAAGAGCGCCCGCGTGGAGACCCAGGCTCGAGGCGAGCTCACCCGAGGTCGCCCCGGCGGGCTCGAGGGCCTCGAAGACCCCCAGGGAAACGGCGGCCATCATGGTCTTGGAACGGCGAAAGGCCTCAAGCAGGCTGTGAATCAGCGCGGGATCGGGCGCGGTCTCGCCGGCGTCGTCCGACGTCATGATCGAATCCCTCGGATTTCAGGGGGGGAAGCGAGAGGCGGCGCGTGTCCACCACCCCTCGCGGAAAAACCTAAACCGCGGCGGCGCGGAGATCGCCGATCAAACGATCGAGCACCTCCCGGGTGAGCTGACAGGGAACGATCGAGCGGGTGCGAGCCGCCTCGTCAAACGCGAACCGTTCCATCGTGAGCATCCCGTCGCGATGGAGGCGGATTTCGTAATAATTCCGCTGGTCGACCTTGGGGGTCGGTGATTGGCTGCGGAGCTGGACCAACCCCCCGCCGGCGTCGACCTCGAGAACCTTGAGCGGCTCCATGAGGTAGACGACCTTATTCGTGATCCGCTGGCCCCAGGCGGCGAGCGATTCCGGAGTCCACTCGGCCCGCGGCAGCACCGCGTACTCGAGCGATGTGAACGCCAGGCCAACCGAGTCCAGGGCCGTCAAACGCAGTGTCAGCCTCCCCCGCGCGTCCTCGACCGCGACGGTCCAGGGCATCACGTAGGCGCGGGTGTTTTCATCAAGCGCGTCGGCGATCTTTTTGCTCAGACTCATGGGAAGAGCCTCCCAAGGGACGAATCGAATGATCAGCGCCATCGAACGACAAGAGCGTGACTCGCCCATCGACGCAGGTTTCCAGATGCACTGGCCGGGTCCACAGACGATGAAGATGACGAAGGGCGTCCTGCGCGTGATCGACGCGCAGATCAACCCCGAAGTATTCGTGCTCGAGATAGAGCTCCGAGCGATTACGGTGGTTCGCGTCCTTGACGCGGATGATCGGCTGCCCAAAATTGGTCAGATTGAAGAGCAGCCGCTCCTTGATCTTCTTGAATTCCCGGCTCTCGATCTCGTACATCTCGGCCTGATCGTTGTGCCGGAAGCTGAAGAGCTGGTGCCGCCGACAAAAGTCAACGGTCAAGAACGTGTCGATAAAGGTCACGTCGTTGTGGATGCGGCGAACCTCGAAGATTTTCTGGCGGCCGAGGCCACGCCCCTGGTCCCACTTTCGCCGTTCCTCGAGATCGTCGCATTCCTCCCATTCCGCGCCGAACTGCCCCTTGTTCCACCGTTCCTCAATGTCGCGCAGCAGCTCGATCCCTAGCTTGTACGGATTGAGCCGGCCCGGCTGCACGGCCATGGTCCCCGAGTGATGGTCGGCATAGTCAACCAGCTCCGATGGGCTCATGGTGCGCTGGGTCATGATGGTCGAATGCCAGAACGAGGCCCACCCCTCGTTCATGATCTTGGTCTGACCCTGGGGGGCGAAATAATAGGCTTCCTCGCGCACGATCGCCAGCACGTCGTGCTGCCAGGGCTTGAGCGGGGCATGCTCGAGCAAAAAGAGCAGCACGTCGCGCTCGGGGCGCTCGGGGATCGCCGCGGGCTTGGACTTTTCCTTTTCTCGCTCGGTCTCGCGCTTGCGGGCCTCCTCCTTCAGGGCCTTGGGTGGGTTCACGAACGAATCCATGTAATCCTTGCTCTGGAACTTCGTCGGCGCGTCGGACTCGCCCCCCTCGTCCTGGGTGAAATCGTAGCGGTTGAGCTCTTCCCTGCGCTTGATGTGGGGCGAGTAGATGTCGATCAGGTTCTCGAGCGAGAGGCAGCTATCGATGAACCCTTCGACCACGTCCTCCCCTTGGCGCTCCATGTGCGATCGGATGCGATTGCCGTGATTGGCCATCTCATCCATCATTTTTCGATTTGTTTGGCTGAACCAGATGTTATTCTTGAAAAAATCGTTATGCCCATAAACGTGCGCCATCACCAGTTTTTGGTCGACGAGCTGGTTGCATCGCAGGAGATAGGCGTAACAGGGGTCGTTGTTGATCACCATCTCGTAGATTTTTTGCAGGCCGTAACGATAGCCTTTCGAGAGTTGCTGGTACTCCATGCCGAACCGCCAGTGGGGATAGCGGTTGGGAAACCCTCCCAGGGCGGCGATCTCGGAGAGTTCGTCGTAATCGAGGACCTCGAAGATCGTGTCGTAGAAATCAAGCCCGTAATCGCGGGCGTGCGATTCGGTCTCGATCTGGATCTCGCGAAGGTCGGCGGGCAAGTTATGACTGTTCGGGTTGGACATCGCGTTCCTCTCCTTTCCTCTGCTCTGGACGCTCATTGTGACCTATTCATTGGCGGACGTCGATGCCCTCGGCTTGAGAGTTCCCTGAACCCAGGTTCGGAGTGCCCTGGTCCAGGCGGTTCCGGACTCGTCCTGGTCGCGGGTGATCCAGGCGTGGATTTCCTCGGCGGATAGGAATGGGGACACGAGGCTGTGGGCCGAGTGGTGGTAATGGTTGTTGGCGTCCAGGATCTGGATGGCGAGCCGTGTCTGGTCGGCGATCCAGACCTCCGGGACGCGCGGAGGGCGATAGACCTCAAGGGCCGCCTGGGCGGAGCGGGAATCGACGGCCTCGATCGTGAGGTCGGGAGGGGGATCGATCCGCATGTCGAGCGTTTTCTTGCCGCGAACGCGATGGGCGTTGGCGAGATAGAGCGATTCATCCGCCTCGACGCCTCCACGCTTGGACCTACGGTGGAAGGTGGTCGATCCCGCGGGCGTGCAAGGAATCTTCAGCTCGACCGTGATCTCTCGGACCAAGATCCCTAGGCGTCCCGCGAGGGTTTCATGCGAGTAGGAAGGCGACATCAGAGAGACCGTCCGATCGAGATCGATCATCCTTGGCCGGGACCGCTCGCCGCGAATCCGCAAGAGCGCGACGTAGCCCTTCCAGTCGACGTCCTGGAGGGTCACCAGTTGGTCGGCGAGAGCTTGCTCGCTCACGGGTTCGGTCACGGTCGCCATCGGGGTTCCTTGGAGGTCGCGTTTGAGCTTAAGCTGATCAATCGCCGAGCTTGTCGCGGCGGGGCTTGAGGGTTTCCCGGACCCAGGCCCGAAGCGCCTTCATCCAGGAGGTGTCGGAGTCGTCGTGGTCGCGGACGATCCAGCCGTGGATCTCGGCGGCCGACAGGAATGGGAAGGCAAGGCTCACGGTCGACTCCTGGTATCGATGCCTAGCGTCGAGAACGCGGATCGAGACCCGGTTCTGCTCGGCGACCCAGACTTCGGGGACGCGCAGTCGACGATAGACCTCAAGGGCCGCTTCGGCGGCGTGGGAATAGACGGCCTCGATCGCCAGGTCGGGGGGCGGGTCGACGCGTAAGTCGAGCGTTTTCTTGCCTCGGATGCGAGGGAGACCCGCGATGTAAAAGGACTCGTCCCCCTCGACGCCGGCTTCCCGAGGTTTCCGGCGAAATGTTGTTGACCTGGTTGATTTGCATGGGATATCGAACTCCTCGACGACCACCTTGACCAGATCCCCCAGTCTGGAGGCCATTTCCTCGTGTGTCCTTGAAGGCGACATCAGAGACACCGTCCCATCGAGATAGATCATCCTTGGCCGGGACCGCTCGCCGCGAATCCGCAAGAGCGCGACGTAGCCCTTCCAGTCGACGTTCTGGAGGGTCACCAGTTGGTCGGCGAGAGCTTGCTCGCTCACGGTTTCGGTCACGGTCGCCATCGGGGTTCCTTGGAGGTCGCGTTTGAGCTTAAGCTGATCAATCGCCGAGCTTATCGCGGCGGGGCTTGAGGGTTTCCCGGACCCAGGCCCGAAGCGCCTTCATCCAGGAGGTGTCCGAGTCGTCGTGGTCGCGGACGATCCAGCCGTGGATCTCGGCGGCCGACAGGAATGGGAAGGCGAGGCTCACGGTCGATTCGCGGTAGTGAAACGCCTCGTCCAGAATCCGAATTGAAAGCGCTGTTTGCTCGGCGACCCAGACTTCGGGGACGCGCAGTCGACGATAGACCTCGAGGGCCGCCTCGGCGGCATGGGAATAGACGGCCTCGATCGCCAGGTCGGGGGGAGGATCGACGCGCAA
>JAKBAP010000131.1 GCA_021808995.1 Planctomycetota bacterium
CGATGTGCCTTCATTCGCGTCCGATTGCGGGACCAATTCGCTCTATTTTCTGCTCCGCCTGATGGGCCGGCGAACCAGCCTGGCCGATCTCGGCCGCGAACTGGTCGATCGGTCGGGAAAGGGCGTTTCGATGATGGAGATTCAGGCGGCCGCCCAAACCCAGGGGATGGTCCTTCGCGGTCGCCTCGTGAAATGCACCGATCCGCCCGGCGAACGCGACGCTCGTCGGGGGGAGGCTTGAACGACGAGATTGAGTCGAACGTCCTGGGCGAGGTGACGTCATCGGCCGACGGGCTTGGGAACACGGCCAGATACCCCTCCAGCGCCGACGACCAGGACACCCTTCGCCGACGGCTCGACGGTGATCGACGTCCACGACTCCCAAGGCCGAGTGATGTCGCGAACCGACCTGGGAGGGGACGCGGCATCCCATGTCATTCGCGAGGGTCCATGGACTTACGAAAGAGGTGCGCCCCGACCTTCACGGAGACTCTCGGTGCGCTTCGGTAACAGAGGTGGTAAGCCAGGGATTTCGGCGAAGCTGGCGAGGGAGAGATCTCGTTCGAATGCATCACGGGCCGATGCCGCAAGCCCTCTCGGCCGCTTGAGAAGGTTGGAGAGTCTGGTCGGGGCCCGAGTGATGGGGAACCCAGGCCGAAGCGGCCCCGAGCGCCCGAGCGGATTGAGAGGATTCATTGTGGCGTTGGCGTGAGGTTGGTGATAGAGTTGCGAGGAGCATGACACACTGCGTCCTCGCCGAGCCCGCCCGCGCCCGACGCGAAGGGTTCTGGTCTGTTTCTCCCCATGCCCGCCCGGAAGTTTGTGAGTGCCTCGTGGGGGGAAGTTCCACGCGGTGAAATCCGCTTTTGTGATGGCCGGGCTCGAGGAGTCGGCTCGAAATGGATCGTCACGGAGTCAAAACCCGCCTCCCCAAGGCGAACACGGTCGCCCCTGTCCGAGCCGTGTTGTTCTGGGTCTGGTCGTTTTTGGTGGGGATTAGCGCCCTCCACGCCAGTCGTCCCGCGACCGCCGCCTCGCCAGAGGAGCGTTCTGGCTTACGTTCAAGTTCCGGAGTTCTGAACATGGGGGGAGAACATGGCGGCCCACTCCTTGTCGATTACTACAGGACGTTCCTCGCCGACCGTGACATCGAGGCGTATCGGGGCCGGGTGAACGCCCGATATAGCGAGGCGACCCTCGACCGCATCCTGTCCGATTCACCCGACCCCCTGGCTCGCCGGGGAGCCGTGCTCGCACTGGGGCTCGGCGGACAATTCAAGACCAGCAACAAAGCCCTCGGCCACGCCCTTCGCGACCTCGACAGCGGCGTGCGAAGCATGGCCGAGGATGCGCTCTGGTCGCTCTGGTTTCGCGCCGACACCCCCGAAAACAACGCCACCTTGGAAGCCGTCCGCGACCTGGTCGGCCTGGGGCGGTTCGACCAGGCGATCTCGCTCGCCAACCAACTCATCGCCGCCGCCCCCGATTTCGCCGAGGCCTATAATCAGCGCGCCCTGGCCTACTATCTCCAAGGGCGGATGGCCGAAAGCGCCCGGGATTGCCGTGAGACTCTCAAGCGCAACCCCGTCCACTTTGGAGCGATCTCGGGCCTCGCCAAGTGCCAGCTTGGCCTCAATCGACCCCGCGAGGCCCTCGAAAGCCTGCGACAGGCGCTCAAGATCACCCCCTACAGCGACCCCCTGCGCGAGGCGGTCAAGGCCCTGGAGGCCGAAATCGGTCCCGAAGGGGCCAGGTAGCCGACATTTCCACCCACCGGGAAGGTGGTCGGTCGACCCTCTGAAAACAACGGACTATTTCCGCTCTCTGGCCGAGTCCTGGTCGCCGTGTGTCGATCGCGTGGAGAGCGGCCGCCGCAGCGAGGGTGGGTGGGGATCGGCGAAGGCCGCGACGACCTCGGGCAAGGCCGGCAGATACAGGTGCAACAGGCTACCGACCGCGTGGTGATGGAAGAACCAGTCCCCCTCGGCCGAAAGCACGCCATGGCAAGCCGGGCAATCGAGCCCCTCGGTACTTGGGGTCAGCCGCCAACGAGGGGTTCGGTAGCCGCGGACCGTGGTTCCCCGGGGGCCGAGCCAGCAGTCGCTCAGGAGCGTGCGAACCACCGGAGTCGGCGAGCCATGGTTGGGGATGAGCTCGGCGTGGAATGGAAGGATTCCAGCCCCAGGCACGCTCCTGCCACCGACGATCATGGTTCGGCCCAGATAGGCCGTCCCACCCCCCTCGGAATAGATCCGCCGGCCCCGGCAGACATGGGCCCGTAGCGCGGTCGTCATGCTAAAATTCGATGCCAGCTCGTCGAGCATCAGGTCAGGAAAGCCGCAGCCAATCATGACCAGATCGACGTTGGGAGGGAGCGATTCATCGCGGAGCGGCGAAAACTCGACGAGTTCGGCCCCGAGCCCCTCGAGCGCGTCGATCGTATCGGGGAAATAACGCCCGAAGATCTCGTCACTCGCATAGGCGACCCGAAACCCACCGCGTCGGGATGAACGATCAGGGAGCGCTGACTCGTCAAACCACTCAGGCATCGGGTTCCGTCGCGAGATCTCCGTGATCGCGCCAACGTCGGCATGGTCGAGAAACGATCGCGCCAGCCGGTCAACGACATCCTGGGGCAAGAACCGCTCGCACGTGAGCTCGGCCAGCACCGAGCGAACCTGGGGAAGCCACTCGATGGCCCCGATCACCGGTAAGTCCGTCGCAAGCCGAGCCAGCCGCTTGAGACCAGCCGCCTGTGCGGGATCGTCGACTTCGTCGAGCAAGATCGCCACCGCCCCCTCGGGAAGGCACGGCAGGTGGAAGGAATCGTCCCCCATGCCCCGGCAAGAAACGACCGCGATGATCGGCAGATCGAGCGCCTCCGCGATCTGACCCAGCGGACCCCGGCGATCACGACCGATCGGAAGACATGGCTTGATCATCGGGTCCCGCGTCCCCTCGACCACCGCGAGGTCACAGCCCGCCGCCCCCCGGGCGAAGACGCTCCGACATAACATGTCGGGCATCAGCCAAGAGTCCAGATGCCGACCCGGCAAGCCGGTCGCCTGACAGACGAACTCCGTCGACATGGGACAGGCCAGCGTCCGGAAATGCTGAACCCGTAAGTCCTTGTGCGCGAGACCCGCCAAAAGGGCGAGCGCCGCCGCCGAGGGTTCAGACCCCGCGCCCAACGTCGATAACCCCAGCCGTGGGATCATCGTCATGCCAAACCCTCGTCAGATCGCCGCGGAAACCACATCGCCCTAAACCCCCAGTTTATACATTTACCCAATGTTTTCGGAAGTTCCAGGACGTCGCGGATTCGGAGTGGCCGGCCGACACAGCGGATGATGTCAAGAACCGTTCAAGAAACGGAATCGAACCTCATCGTGAAAGGTTACTTACGAACACGAAAACGGAAGGACTCTCTCAAGTGTTCTGGTCTGGCGGCGTCCGTCATCGCGGCTTCGGTGGCGTTAGGCGAGGAGAGCCGCCAGCCAACAACCAGGCGACATTGACACGACGCCTCAATGATAGCGCGGTGGCGGGGTTGGTCAAGCCCCAAGGGGGGGCTTCGCGGGGAGGCGAGCGGGGTCGCGAATGGCGGGGACAAGTGACGTTGACGGAATTGTTTAGGACCGATCCTGGCACGTGAGCGGGCACCCCGGCGCGGGGGCGGGTGGATGCCCTCGATTCACGTGTGAACGCAAGGAATTGGACCTGGAATCTCGGCTTGTGAGGTTCGTGGTCGGGAGCTACCCTACCGCGGTCTGGAATGGAGTTCGGAACGGCATGGGGCGGTTGCAAGGAGGATCGCGGTCATGAGGAATGGACGCCTCGAGACGAGGGCCAGGATACCGCGAGTGGGCTTTGGGTTATCGCTGGTCGCCTTGGTGAGCCTAGCTGGTCCGTCACGGTTGCTCGCTCAGCCGATGCCGGTCGCGGGATTGAATGGCGAGATCACCGTAGTCGTGGCGCCTCTTGATCCCGTGGCCGCTAGGGCCGAGGTCAAGGCGGCCATTGATCGTCTGGAAGCCCAGGCCAAGGGGGCCGCGAGCCCGACCAAACCCGGCGACGCGCGGACCGCTCCGGCCCGTGACGCCGGCGATATCAAGGCCATGCGCGAGCTGCTCGACGAGCGTATGCGATTGCTCGACCTGTACGACCAGGCGGTCAAGGATCACGAGGCGTTTCTCAAGGGGCGGGTCAGCCCCGACGAGGAACGAACGACCATCAAGGCCGAGCTGGCTCGGATCACCCAGCTCTTGACCGATGCCCAGGGAAACCCCGATGTTCTTTTGCCTCCGGCCTTTCGGGCGACGGCCGGCGAGGGCTCGACGGCCCTGAGCCTGGAGCTCAAGGAATCGCTCGATAACGTCGCGGCGGCCATCAAGGACGACCGGGCCAAGCTCGACCAGGCTCGCGGCGAAAAGGAAAAGCTCGAAAGCCCGCGCGACCCGCGCCGCGAGGAGCGTGACAAGCTGTTTCAACGCGTGGCGGGCTACGACGCCAAGCGAACCGAGTACGAGGTCGCCGTGGCCGCCGCGGCCAACGCGCGGAAACGGCGACTGGCCCAGGAGCGGCTCGTCAATTATGACTGGCAGGCTCGGGTCGAAAAGGCGCGGCTGGAAACCATGGAGGCCCAGATCGCCGCCCAGGCCAATCGTTCCGACATCCGCGAGTGGGAGATCGAGCTCCTGACCGCCCGGCTGCGACTCAACGAGCAAACGCTCGCCCGCATGCGCGAGCGATTTCAAACCGCGGCCGAGGAACGCCAGCGTGAGCTCAAGAAAAGGGCCGAGGACGAGGACGAGAAGGCCCAGCACGCCGGCGACCCCATCGAGCGCTTTCGCGCGCGACGGATGGCCGAGATCCTGACTCTGGAAGCGCTCGTGGTTCGCCACGAGCAGTCACTGGCGTCGAGCCCCTCGCCATCGCTTCACGAGCAGCGAGATCTCGCGGATCGGGCCGAGGCCGATTTCGCGCGGATCCGCGAGCTACTCGACGACGGTCACGTCAGCCGCCTGGACGCGATCCGGCTCAATAACGATTTTCGCCGCATTGGCCCCGAGCGTGACCGACTGGCGAAAAACGAACTCGCCTACGCGGAGGCCCACGTTCAGTATTACGAAAACCTGCTCTCGAGCGTCGAGGTCGAGTTGCTCCAGGATTCGCTGCACGACCAGTTCGAGCTGGATTTCTCGCGTGAGCGCCCGCCGGCCGGGCGGCTCGAGGAGGGGAAGGCGATCTGGGCCGAGATCGAGCGAAAGCACCGGGCGCTTTTGATCCGAAGGCAAGCCGTGTTGGAAAAACTCGTGGAACGGGCGGCCCAGATTCTTCAGCAGGTGACGCGGCGGCTCGCGGTGCTCGATGAGGAATATGGATTCATTCGCACGCACATTTTCTGGGTGCGCGACCAGGATCCCCTGGGCGTCTGGTCGGTGGTGCCCCTGGGGCGCGACGCCGAGCACGTGGCCGCGGGCCTTCTGGTGCTGGCGCGGGAGAGTCTGAAGGCAAAGCTCTGGGGCGAGCCGTCGGGCGAATTCATCGTGGCCGGCCTGGCGGCCTTGACGCTCCCCCTGGGGCTCGCGCGGCTCCGGTGGCGGCTTCTGAACCTGATGGCGCGAGAGGAATCCGAGCCCCCGTCCAGCGAGCGGATCGAGGCGGCCCCGAAGCTCGAAATCGCGAGTGACCGCTGATCGGTCGCGTGGTCCCGAGGCTCACGCGACCGAGCGGCTTCATCTCCCGGAGGGAAATCCAACGATGCGAGTGATAAAGGTGATCCTGCTAGGCGTCCTTGAGGCGCTGATCTGGCCGTTGTACCTGGTCCTGGCGGCCTATACCGCGCGGGTGGGGCCATGGCCGCGGGGGTTGGGGGCGTTGGCGTCGGCCATGCTGTCGACGCTGGCGCTTGGCGTCCTGGTTTTCGAGCTGATCCGCCTGGCCACGCGGCCGGAGGGCTGGCTGGCCAAGGATCTCGATCTACCGGTTCCCGTGGCTCGCCAGCTTGGCCGGGTGGGCCGATTCACGGTGGCGGCGGCGGTTCTCTTGCTCGCGCCGGTCTATCTCATCGACCACGGCCTGATCGCCCCGGAGGGTCGGGCGGTCTCCGCGCCCACCCTCGCGCGAGTGCTGGTCATCGGGTTTGAGTTGGCGGTCTGGTTCATCTGCGTGCGCCTGTTGCGTTCGAGCTCGGCCCTTCTGGTCTGGCTGGGCGAGGCGACGCACGCGGAACGGACCGACGACCGCGGCTCGCGGTTCCTCCGGGGCATGGCCTGGATGGGCCGCCGCCGCCGTTTGGCGGCCTGGATCGTGCTCGCGGGAATCGCCGCCGTGGCCGTCCTCGAGGTCCGGGGTTATAGCTTCACCGCCCGCCGATTGGCCATCGGAGGCTTCCAAACCACCCTGGTCCTCGCCTTCGCCGTCGCCCTCCATCACGCGCTCGCCCGCGCGATCGACGACCACGCCTGGCGCTGGCCCAGCCCCAGACGATCGTGGGCCAAGGCCCTCAAGAACGCCGTCACCCTCGGCGGCTCGACCATGGGCCGGGGCGCATGGTCCAGCACCGAGGTCCTCGTCACCCCGATCGACCCCGACGCGCCGGCCGATGACGACCCCATCGACGACCTCGAGCTCGGACTCCGCCGCCTCTCCGTCGGGCTCACCGCCCTGGTCGCCCTCATGGGCTGCGCCTGGGTGTGGGATTTCAACCTCGCGCTCGCCAAATTCCTGCTCGACCAAACCCTCTGGTCGTTCGACGAGCAAAACCCCGTCACCCTGGGTAATCTCTGCCAGGCGACGATCGTGATGCTGCTGGGCGCGACCGCCTGGCGATACATGAACACCTTTTTTTCGGTAACCCTCTTTCGCCGCGTGCCGGACGATCCTGGGGTCCGGTTCGCCATCGTGACGCTCTGCCGTTACGGGGTGCTGGGGCTGGCCCTGATCATCGCCATGGGGGCGATCCATCTCGACATGGCTCGGATCGGGGTCGTGCTCGCCGCCCTGGGGGTCGGGCTGGGTTTCGGCCTTCAGGAGATCGTCTCCAACTTTGTCTGTGGGATCATCCTGCTCCTCGAGCGCCCGATCCGGATCGGCGATGTCGTCACGGTCGCCGGGACCTCGGGCAAGGTCGACCGCATCAACATCCGCGCGACCACGATCATCAACGCCGACAACCAGTGCATGATCGTGCCCAACCGCGAGTTCATCACCGGCAACCTGGTGAACTGGACGCACAAGGATAAGATCATGCGTGTCCCGATCAAGCTCGGGGTCGCGTACGGCAACGATCCCGACCACGTGGTCGAGGTGTTACTGGAGATCGCGCGGGGGGACGTGGACGTGCTCGCGGTCCCCGCTCCCGGGGCGGCGCTCGAGGATTTCGGGGATTCGGCGCTGCTTTTTGGGCTGTCGGTCTTCGTGGCGGAGCCGGGCCTGGTGGGCAAGACGCGGCATCGCCTGTGCGCGGCCATTCAGCGCAAGTTCACCGAGCTGGGGATCGTGATGCCCTATCCCACCCACGAGCTCCACGTGAGCCGGGTTCCACACGACCTGACCCAGGCGCTGTCCGCGCCGGCCAGGGGGATCATGGGGTCCCATCGCGCCGACACGCCGTCCCACGCCCCACCCCCTCCGCACGTGATGGTCGCGACGACCAGCTCGGTGACCGCCGAGTCACCGCTCCGTAACCCAACCGTGGACTGACCCCAACCCATCGATCCGTGACTCGAGCCCCGCTCTGGGTCCCAGGACGAGCCTTGACGATTTTTAACCTCCCCGCGCCCGACGTTGGACTGGACAAAATCAGGGTTTTCGCCTAATTTCTCCAAGTCACATCAAGACCCGATTGCGTTTTGCAGGTCTTCGGTTGGTTCGAGGGATTGAACATGAACCGCAACCAGGATGCGAAACTGATTTACATTCTTCTCATCGCCGCCGCGGTTCAGGCCGCGACGCCAGACACGAGCAGCCTTGTCTCGGTGAATGGGCTTTGGCTACTCCTGCCAGAGATCGCCCGCCCCGAGGAATCGATCGACGACGACCAGGTCCCCGACGAGGTTTGCGAGCCGGCCGCCCGCGTGATCGACACGATCGCCTCGCACATCGACCAGCTTAAGCGCGATTTTCATGTGGGATGGAAGCTCGTGGAAATCGTCGAGCCCTCGATTGACCCATCGTTTCCCTCGCGAACCCCCGATCCCGCCCGCCTTGGGTTCGTGATATCGCCCCCGTTCCTCTGTCGATTCGACTGCTGAAAGCCCGTTCGTCCCGTTTGGCGGCCTGTGTTCGCCTCCGTGGACGCCACCTCGTCATTCGACCCCCGAATCACCTTTTTCGGGTCGATCGTCCGGGTGAGTTCCTCCGCGGATCGCGTCACGCCGGGCGGACGTTAGCGGCTTAGTCCTCGACATGTTCATTGATTTAAGAGGAACGAACCATGGGCTCGCCTGACTTTCCGATGGGATATCTTTCACCCGAGACGCTGCTCCCGGCGGCGTCGATCCTGGCCACGATCGCGGGAGTGGTCATGATGATCGGCTCGCGAACGACGAGGTTCGCGCTGCGCTGGCTGGGCCGCGTGGTTAGGCTGGCCCGATCCGCGCGGGGCGTGCCCGCGCCGCATTTCGGCGATCGCGGCGCGAGCCTATCGCGGGTCCGTCCGCTCGCCACCGATCTTCAAGAACCGGGCGACACCGGAAGGGGGGATCGATGAACCAGCTCTCGTTGGTCAGGCGCTCGCCTGTCATTCGAGCGTGGCCTCGGCAAGGACAGGCGGCCGGGCCTCGGTCGGTCTGTCCCGAGTTCCTGACTGGGAAGAGGGTGATCGGGTTTTCGATCGTGGTCGGGCTGGTCGCCGGGGTTTGCGAGCTCGCGCTCCAGGACGCGCGGAGGCGGCTGATCGATGGGACGGCCCTGGGAGCCCTCCATCTCAATCAGCACGCCTGGTGGATGGTGCCGCTATCCGACGCCTTGATCCTTGGTGTCCTGGGGATCTCGGCGGCTGTGGTAGCGCGGGTGTTTCGGGCGCGGTGGCCACTAGCGATCGGGGTGGCGGGGATTTGTTTCGCCGCGGCGTTTTCGTTGTTGCTGGTCTATCGGGGCCTCTCCAACCTCGCCTACGCGACCCTGGCGTTGGGGCTCGCCCTTCAGGCCGCCCCCGGAGCGATCTGGCTGGTTCGCGGCCGGCGCCGAATGGCGCGGGGGGGGCTGGCCGCCATGGTCTGCGCGGGAGTGGTGTTGTCGCTCCTGCCTGGCGGACGCGAGACAACGCGAGTCCAGGCGATCGAGCCGGCCCGGCCGGGCGCTCCGAATGTGCTCTTGATCGTGCTCGACACCGTCCGAGCCCAGAGCCTGAATTTGGGGCGCGGAGGCCGGCCGACATCGCCCCGGCTGGAGGCCCTCGCGCGCCAGGGCACCCGGTTTCGCCAGGCACGGACGCCAGCCGCCTGGACCTTGCCCGCCCACGCCGCCATGTTCACCGGGCGATGGGCCTTCGAGCTCTCGACCCGGCTCGACCAACCCCTCGACGATCGCCAGCCGACCGTCGCCGAATACCTGACCCAGCACGGCTATGAGACGGCCGGTTTCGTCGCCAACACCATGTTCGGTAGTACCTTTTTCGGGCTCGACCGCGGGTTTGAACATTACGAGGACGTCGCCATCACGCCGGTGGAGTTTTTTCGCAGCTCGCTCCTCGGGCGATTCTTGCTCAAGGCATGCCTTCCCGGCTTGGCCGAGCGAGATCGGCCGACGTCCTATTTTTATCGCAAGGACGCCGATGAAATGAATCGTGACGTGCTCACGTGGCTCGATCATCGCGAGCGTGAGCGGCCGTTCTTCGCGTTTCTGAACTACTTTGACGCGCACGACCCCTACATCCCCCCCGAGGGCGCGCCCGCGCGATTCGGACCTGGGCCTCGCGACGACCATGACGTCGAGACGCTCCGCGACTGGCATCGGATCGACAAGACGCGGCAGTCCAAGAGGATTCTCAGGCTCGCGCGCGATCGCTACGAGGAATGCGTGGCCGCGGTTGATTCGGAGGTCGGAGAGCTCCTCGACGAGCTCGATCAGCGCGGGCTGCTCGATCAGACGGTCGTCATCGTCACCTCGGACCATGGCGAGCTGATCGGCGAGCATGGGCTCTTTGGCCACGGCCAGAGCCTGCACAGCCAGGTCACGAGGGTGCCCCTGTTGCTGGTCGCGCCGGGCCGCGCGCCCGTGGGGCGAATCGTGACCCAGCCCGTGAGCCTCACCGACCTGCCGGCCACGATCGTCGACCTGGTCGGGATCGAGAATCAATCCCCTTTTCCCGGACGGTCGTTGGCGCGATTCTGGGAGCCGGATTCGATAAAGGGGGGTGACGAGCCGATGGTGCTCTCGGAAACCGTCGACGAGGAAGAAAGCGACCAGCCGAGCCTGATGCCCTCTCGATCGCTGATCATGGAGGGGAAGGTTTACCTGCGCGGCAAGGACGGCCTTGAGCAAATGTACGACCTTTCCGGCGACCCCAGGGAAAAGCACGACCTCACGACTAACCCGCGATGGGCGGCATTGCTCAAGCGGTTTCGCGAGGCGATGCGGCGGGTGGACGAGCGAGCCCTCGCGGAGGCGACCGCGCCGACGATCGCGGGGAATCAAACCCCCTGAGATTGCCGCTATCGCCCCGTCGATTCCGTGGGCTTGTTCGAGGAGGGGGCGGGCGAGGCCGTGGCGGGCCGGGCCACGTCGTCGTAGAGCACCTCGCAAATCCGGCCCAGGAGCCGGCCAGCCGCCTGGGTGGCCTGGCTGACGCTTTGTCCCGGAGTGGGTGCGTCGAGCTCGACGTCGTTGATAAAGGCGGCGATGACCAGATCCCGTCCCGAGGCTGTCTCGAGATAGCCGGCGAGGGCCTTACTGGTGAGCAGGACCTTGCCATCGAGCTCGTTCTCGACGAAATACGTCCCGGTCTTGGCATGGGCGTGGCCGCGGGCTGGGCTATCGCTCGGGACGGCCTTGGCCAGGGTTCCGTCGCGGCCCAGGATCGGCAAGGCGGTTTCATAGACGCTCGCCTCTGGTCGGGCCGCCATGGCGCGAAGCAGGGTGACGGTCGCCCGTGGCGTCGCCATATCCGCGCGAGCCCCGCCGGCACCCCCCGCGAACGAGGCGGTTCCCGGGGCGATTCCCAGCTTCGCCAGGATCGCGCCCTCCCTGCGCAGGCCCTGGTTGAGCGTGCGCTCGCCGTACCTCGCGGCCAGGAGCAACGGGAGCGTGCTGGCGTGCAGATTGTGACTGACCTTAAGGATCAGCCGGAGGTTTTCGGAGAACGGTGGCGAGATATACTCGGCGACCTTGGGGAGTTTCGCCGTCTCTGCACGGTCGGGGAGCGAGAGACGCGAATTCATGGCCAGGGGCGAGGTGCCGACCTTCACGCCACGGCGTCCGAGCGCCTCGATCAAAAGGGCGCGAGCGAATGACGAGGGGTCGTCGATCTCGTGAACCTTGACAACGGGATGGAATCCCACCGGGAGCCGACCGCGCACGATGAAACGCCTGGGGCCGACGGCCGCGACCACGAGGGCGGGGCGCGACTCGGCGGGGACGGTCTCGACCTGGGCGTCCATCGCGACGTGGCTGGTGGCGGGACGAATCTCGACAAGAGCGGGCTCGCCCGCCTTGGCCGCGGGGCGAGCGATCACGTCGATCACGTTGTCGTTGATCATGATCGGGCTCACGAACCGGGGCCCACTGCCCGTGGTGGGAGCGGCATCGAAAAGCCGGTCGTCGATGATCACATCGCCCGAGATCGCGCGAATGCCGGCGGCATGGACCTCGCGAGCCAGGTGGTCGAGAC